>JAFIHR010000060.1 GCA_017849325.1 Xanthobacter autotrophicus
AGGTCGTCGAGCAGCGCCTCCTGGGAGAGCGCGCCCGCGTCGGCCACCTCCACCTCCAGCAGCATGTCGTCGCCGTCGCCCACGCGGTCCACCACGAGGCGGGCCTTGCCGACGGCGGGATGCTTCTTCACCGCCGCCGTCACCTGCACCGGGTGGACGAACATGCCGCGGATCTTGGTGACCTGATCGGCGCGGCCCATCCAGCCCTTCAGGCGGATGTTGGTGCGCCCGCAGGGGCTCTGCCCCGGCAGCACCGCGGAGAGGTCGCCGGTGGCGAAGCGGATCAGCGGATAGTCGGGCTCGAACAGGGTGACAACCACCTCGCCCACCTCGCCCTCGACCTCCACCGGATCGCCGGTGCCGGGGCGCAGGATCTCCACGAGGCAGCCCTCGTCCACGATCATGCCCTCCTCGGCCTCGCTCTCATAGGCGACGAGGCCGAGGTCGGCGGTGCCGTAGCATTGCCGGGCGACGATGCCGGCCGCCTTCAGCTCGGCCCGGTGCGGCGGCAGGAAGGCTTCGCCCGTCACCAGCGCCTTCTTCAGCGAGGAGATGTCGGTGCCGGTCTCGCGCGCCTTGTCCACCAGGATCTTCAGGAAGGACGGGGTGCCGCCGTAGCCGTCCGGACGGATGTCGGCGATGGCGCGCAATTGCAGATCGGTCTGGCCGACGCCGGCCGGCACCACGGCGCAGCCCAGCGCATGGGCGCCGCCCTCGATCATCGAGCCGGCCGGGGTCAGGTGATAGGAGAAGGAGTTGTGCACGATCTCGCCGGGCCGGAAGCCGGCCGCGAAGAGGCCGCGGGCGAAGCGCCAGAAGTCGGGCCCGTGGCCCTCGGGATCATAGATCGGCCCCGGCGACATGAAGATGCGGGCGAGCCTGCCCGGCGCCGTCGCGTTGAGCCCGCCGAAGGGATAGCTCTTCGGCTGAATCTCCAGAAGCTCCGACTTGCGGGTGACGGGAAGCTTCGCCAGCGCCGCGCGGCTCGTCACCGCCTGCGGGTCCACGTCTTTCAGCAGCGCGGCGAAATAGGGCGACTTCGCCTTCGCATGGGCGATCTGGGCGGGCAAAGCGGCGAGCAGCGCCTGTTCCCGCGCCTCGGGGTCCCGGGTCTCGGCGGCATCGAAAAAGCGGGTCGGATCGGTCATGGTTCGGCCTGTCGAAACGAGGGGGCCAAGCTGCGCGGGGTGAGACGTCCTGGCGCGGCAGTACGCCGGCGCCCGATGGGAAAAGCCCTCACCCGCGTGCGGGGGAGGGGAGAGTGGGGCAAGCATCGGCCTGCCCGGGAGGGACCCTCCGACGCCGACGGCGGCTCAGAGCCACCGCTTGCGCCGCTTGAAGCTCTTGAGGTTCTTGAAGGACTTGCGCTCCTCGCCGCCACCCTGGCCGAGGTAGAATTCCTTCACGTCCTCGTTGGTCTGGAGCATCTCGGCGGTGCCGTCGAGCACGATCTTGCCCTGCTCCATGATGTAGCCGTAGTCCGCCACGGAGAGCGCGATACGCGCATTCTGCTCCACCAGGAGAATGGTGACGCCGAGCTCGGTGTTGAGCTTCTTGATGATGGCGAACACCTCCTTCACCATCAGCGGCGACAGGCCCATGGAGGGCTCGTCCATGAGGATGAGCTTGGGGCGCGCCATCATCGCCCGGCCGATGGCCAGCATCTGCTGCTCGCCGCCGGAGAGATAGCCGGCAAGGCCGGTGCGCTCCCTGAGGCGGGGGAAGAATTCATAGACCCGCTCGATGTCGGCCTTCACCTCGTTGTCGCGCCGCGTGAAGGCGCCGAGGCGCAGATTCTCCAGCACCGTCATGTCGGCGATGATGCGGCGGCCCTCCATCACCTGGAAGATGCCACGGCGGACGATCTTGTCCGGCTCGATCTGGTTGATCTTCTCGCCGAGGAAGGTGACGTCGCCCCGGGTGATCTCGCCGTCCTCGGTCTTCAGCAGGCCGGAGATGGCCTTCAGCGTGGTCGATTTGCCCGCGCCGTTGGAGCCGAGCAGAGCGACGATCTTGCCCTGCGGCACCTTCAGGGACAGTCCGCGCAGCACGAGGATGACGTCGTTGTAGACCACCTCGATATTGTCCACGGACAACAAGGGCGCGCTCGCCGCGTCGGCGACCGGGTCCATTTTCAGTGCGGCTTCAGCCATGGCGTTCTCGCTCGTTGCCGGGAAGGAGGGCCCGGCGCGCCCGCGACGAAACGGTTTCGTCGCACGGCCTGCCGGGCGGGATCGGGGCCGCCCCGCCGGAGCGGCCCCGGGTCATCGGGTCAGGCTCACCAGCCCTGCAGCTCCTTCTTGCGGGGCAGGTCGATGGTGGTCACCTTCTCGAGCTTGATGACGCCTTCCTTCATGAGGTCGCCCACCGGCGCATCGGTCGGCCCCTTCACCACGGCGCGGTAGAGGTCCACGCGGGTGGTGGGACGGTGGTCGGTGGCGGTCCAGGTGGAGGGATTGCACACGCCCTCCATGCCCTTCGGCACCCAGTTGGCCTTCTGGTACATGCCGTCGCGGATGTTCACGCCGGTGACGCCGCCGTGCTTGTCCGCCCAGTCCATGGCTTCCTTCATGTAGAGCGCGGTGCAGACTGCGGTGAGGTAGTGCACCGGGCGATACTGCGTGCCCGACGGATCGGACATCTTGGAGATCTCCTTCACCGTGGCGAGGCCGGGCGCCGTGCCGTCGAACGTCGTGCCGGTGCGCACCGGGAAGACCACGCCGCTGGCGGCCTCGCCGGCTGCCTTCATGGCGTTCTCATCCATGCCCCACACGTTGCCGAGGAACTGCACGTCCACGCCGGCGGTCTTGCAGGCCTTGAGCACCGAGATGTTGGAGCCCGCCGTATTGCCGAGATAGGCGTAATTGGCGCCGGACTGCTTCAGCGTCAGGCACTGGGGGGTGTAGTCGCCGGGGGTCAGGGCGAAGGTGATCGGGTCGAGCACCTCGAAGCCGAGCTCCTTGGCATAGGCTTCCGCCGCCGCCTTGGGCGAGTTGGGATAGGGATGGTTGGCGCCCATGTGGACCCACTTGGGCTTGCCTTCCTTGCCCTTGGCCTTCCAGTCGTCGGCGGCCCACTGCACCATGGCGCGGGCGGCGTCCGAGTAGGACGGGCCATAGAAGAAGTTGAACGGCGCGGCGCGCTCGCTCTTCTCGTTGACCTTGCCGACCGGATCGGTGAGGGAGGCGGAATAGGAGCCGGAATAATAGGGGATCTGCTCCTTGGTGACCATCTGCACCAGCGCCTCGGTGTCGGCGGTGCCCCAGCCCTGGATGGCGACCACCTTGTCCGAGCCCACCCATTTCTTGAAGGCGGCCAGGGCGCGCGGCACCTGGTAGCCGTATTCGTTGAAGTCGGAATGGATCGGCTTGCCGTCCACCCCGCCGTTCTTGTTGATCCAGGCGATGGTGTCCTGGACGCCCTGGCCGTAGGGCGTGCCCACGTCCGACGTGCCGCCGGAATAGTCGGCGAGATGGCCGATGTTGATGTCGGCGGCAAGCACCGGGGCCGCGGCGGTCAGGGCGACGGCCGAGACCACGGAGGCGGCAAGCGTGGATAAGGCGATCTTCTTCATGGACGTCTCCTCGGTTTTTCTTGATGCGTGACGGTCTTCGCCGTCGTTGCTCGTGTGAGGGTACTCAGTAGGAGAAGGGATAAAGCTTCCAGTAGGCCTTGATCTGCTTCCAGCGGTGGGCGAGGCCATCCGGCTCGAAGATCAGGAACAGGATGATGGCAAGACCGATCAGCATCTCGCGCAGATAGGTGATGCCGTCCTTGAGGTGCAGCGCCTGGTCGAGGGCGCTGCCGGACAACGCCCCGGCGAGCCAGCCGGTCGCCTCGGGCAGGAGCACCATGAACACGGTGCCCATCAGCGAGCCCATGATCGAGCCGAGGCCGCCGATGATGATCATGCCCAGGAACTGGATGGAGAAGAGGATATCGAGCCCCTCCACCGACATGAACCCCACATAATGGGCGTAGAGCGCGCCGCCGATGCCGGCATAGAAAGACGAGATGCCGAACGCCATGGTGCGGTACTTGGCGAGGTTCACGCCCATCATCTCGGCGGAGAGATAGTGGTCGCGCACCGCGATGAGGGCGCGGCCGTCGCGGCTGCGCATGAGGTTCGTGGCGCCGAGATACGTCACCACCACGAAGAAGAGGACCACGTAGAAGTAATACTGGTCGCTCGACAGGTCGTAGCCGAACAGGGTGAAGGGCGGCGCCATGGCGCCATGGGTGCCGCCGGTGAACCATTCCGCCCGCACGAAGAAGTCCTGCAGGATGAACTGCGCGGCCAGCGTGGCGATGGCGAGGTAGAGGCCCTTCACCCGGGCCGCCGGCAGGCCGAAGATGAGGCCGACCACCGTGGTCCACACGCCGGCGAGGACGATGGCGAGGGGCACCGGCACCCCCTGGTTGGCGAGATAGGCGGACGCGAACCCGCCGAAGCCGAAGAACACGGCGTGGCCGATGGAGATCTGGCCGGAGAAGCCGACCAGGATGTTGAGGCCGAGCGCGGCGATGCCGAGATAGCCCATCTGGATGAACAGGCTGAGCGTGTAGCGCGAGGCGAACAGCGGCAGGACGCAGAGCAGGATCACCGCGGCCACGCAGAACAGCATGGTGAGGCGCGTGGCGAAGATGGTCTGGTCGGCGGCGTAGCTGGTGCGGTAGTCGCCGCACGCGCGCATGGTATCGATGGCCATGGTGTCAAACCCTCTCGATGTCGCGGGTGCCGAACAGGCCGTAGGGCTTGATCATGAGGATGATGATCAGCGCGTAGAAAGGGATGATCTCGTAAAGATTGCCCCACTTCAGATACTGGCTGTCCACGAACTGCCCAAGGTTTTCCAGGAGGCCCACGATGAGGCCGCCCACGACGGCGCCGAAGATGCTGTCGAGCCCGCCGAGGATCACCGCCGGAAACACCTTGATGCCGAAATAGGAGAGCGCCGAGGACACGCCGTTCACCATGCCCACGACCACGCCGGCAACCGCGGAGACCGCCGCCGAGATGCCCCAGGAGAGGGCGAACACCTGCCGCACCGAGATGCCGAGCGACTGCGCCACCTGCTGCGAGAAGGCGGTCGCCCGCATGGCGAGGCCCATGCGCGAATACTTAAAGAACCAGGCGAAACCGGCCATGATGGCCACGCTGACGCCGGTGGAGAGCAGGTAGGCCGTCTGCACCTGCAGGCCGAGGACGTTCACCTTGTCCACCGTGAAGATCGGCGGGAACGGCTGGGCGAAGGTGCCGAACATCCACTTCATCAGCGCCTGGAAGAAGATGGAAAGGCCGATGGTGACCATGATGACGGAGATGATCGGCTCGCCGATCAGCGGGCGCAGCACCACCAGCTGCACCGCCATGCCGAACACCATCATGAAGGCGACGGCGATGAGGAAGCCCCAGAAGAAGGGGATGTTCCAGGCGGTGAGCAGCCACCAGCAGGTCCAGGCGCCGATCAGCAGGAACTCGCCCTGGGCGAAGTTCACCACCTGCGAGGCCTTGTAGATGAGCACGAAGCACATGCCCACCACGCCATAGAGCGTGCCGACGATGAGCCCGTTGAGGATCAGTTGAAACAGGAGCTGGGTTTCCATCAGGCGGCTCCGGAGCAGGAATGGGGAGGGAGGAGCGCGAATGTCATGCCGCCCTCCTCTTGGCATCGCTATCGGCGGCGTGGGTGTCGAGCTCGATCACGTTGAGCTTGGTCTTCACCCGCTGCTTGGTGCCGTCCTGGAAGGTGATGGTGGTGTCCACGTCGATGATGGGCTCGCCCGCGTACATCGCATCGATGATGGTGCCGTAGCGCTCGTTGATGACGCCGCGGCGCACCTTGCGGGTGCGGGTGAGCTCGCCGTCGTCGGCGTCGAGCTCCTTGTAGAGCAGGAGGAAGCGGCCGATGCGCTGCTTCTCGGCCAGCGTCTTGTTCACCTCCTCCACTTCCTTCTTCAAGAGCGCGATGACTTCGGGCTTCGAGGAAAGGTCGGTGTAGGTGGTGAAGGCGATGCGCTGCTTCTCCGCCCATTTCGACACGATGGAGAAACGGATGCAGATCAGCGCGGCGAGGCTGTCGCGGCCGTCGCCCAGCACCACCGCCTCCGCCACATAAGGCGAGAACTTCAGCTTGTTCTCGATATATTGCGGGGAGAAGCGGTCGCCTGAGGCGGTCTTGGCCATGTCGCGCACGCGGTCGATCACCACCAGGTGGCCGCGCTCGTTGAAATAGCCGGCGTCGCCGGTGCGCATCCAGCCTTCCTCGGCGAAGGATTTGGCGGTCTCCGCCTCGTTGCGGAAATAGCCGGTGAACATGTTGCCATGCCGCGTGACCACCTCGCCAAGGCCGTTGGGATCGGGATCGTCGATGCGGATCTCCACCCCCTCGAAGGGCTTGCCCACGGTGTCGAAATCGACGTCGCCGGCCTCGTGCAGGGTGTAGGCGCCGAGCAGCTCGGTCTGGCCGTAGAGCTGGCGCATGGGCACGCCCAGCGCCAGGAAGAAGCGGAAAGTGTCCGGCCCCAGCGCCGCGCCGCCGGTGGCCGCCGACTTCAGGTTGGAGAAGCCGAGCCGGTCGCGCAGGGCGCGGAACAGGATGAAGTCGGCGAGCGGCGAGCGCTTGCCCTCGTCCAGCGCCTTGAGGCCGAGCTTCATGCCGAGATCGAACATGGACTTCTTGAACGCCGAGGCGTCCATGATGCGCGAGCGCACGTCCGCGGCGATCTGTTCCCACACGCGGGGGGCGAACAGCACGAAGGTGGGGCCGATCTCGCGCATGTCGGCCATCAGCGTCTCCTGCTCCTCGACGAAGTTCACCTTCATGCGGGAGATGAGCGCCTGGCCGAAGGCGTAGATCTGCTCCATGATCCAGGGCATCTGGAGAACACTGACGTATTCGTCCTGCGGCCCGCGCGGATCCATGTTGAGATAGGCCCGGCAATGCTTCAGCAGCGAGCCGCCGGTGAGCATGGCGAGCTTGGGATGGGAGGTCGTCCCCGAGGTGGTGCACAGGATGGCCACGTCCGAGCCCTTGCCCGCATTCATCATGCGCTCATAGGCCCCGGCGTCGCCGGCCTCGACCTCGCGGCCCTTTTCCTCCAGCGCCTTCAGCGAGACGAGGCGCGGATCGTCATATTTGCGGATGCCGCGCGGATCGGAATAGACGATGTGGCGGACCGTGGGGATCTTGTCCTCGAGGGCGAGCAGCTTGTCGACCTGCTCCTCGTCCTCGGCGAAGATCACCGCCACGTCGGCATAGGTGATGAGGTAGGCGACCTCCTCGGCCAGCGCGTCGCGATAGATGCCGAGGCTCAGGCCGCCGAGCGCGTGGGTGGCGATCTCGCCCATCAGCCATTCCGGCCGGTTGTCGCCGAGCAGGGCCACCACGTCGCCGCGCGCCACGCCGAGGGCGACGAGGCCGAGCGCCATGTGGCGCACCCGCTCCGCCACCGCGCCGAAGCGGTGGGAGATCCAGATGCCGAAATCTTTTTCGCGCAGCCAGATGTCGTCGGGATGCTCGCGGCCGTGCAGCGCCAGGAGCTTCGGAAAGGTGTCGTAGACGCCGATGTCGGGATACGAATCAATGACGGTCATCGGGCCCTCACGCGGAAAGAGCGACGGGGGAGGTTTCCTCTTCGAGGAGCGGATCCTCCTCGCCGAGGTAGGCCTTGCGCACATGCTCGTTGGCGAGCACGTCGGCCGGCAGGCCCTCCACCAGCTTCTTGCCGAAATCGAGCACCATCACGCGGTGGGAGATGTCCATCACCACCCCCATGTCGTGCTCGATCATGATGATGGTCATGCCCCATTCCTCGTTGAGATCGACGATGGTGCGGGCCATGTCCTCCTTCTCCTCCTGGTTCATGCCCGCCATGGGCTCGTCGAGGAGGATGAGCTTGGGCTCCAGCGCCACGGCGCGGGCCAGCTCCACGCGCTTGCGCAGGCCGTAGGAGAGGGTGCCGGCGGTCGCCTTGCGCACGTGCTGGATCTCGAGGAAGTCGATCACCTCCTCCACCACGCGGCGATGCTCCAGCTCTTCCTTCTGCGCCCCGCCGATCCAGTAGAGCGAGCCGGTGAGGAAGTTGTTCTTCAGGAGATGGTGGCGGCCGACCATGATGTTGTCGAGCACGCTCATGTGGCCGAACAGGGCAAGGTTCTGGAAGGTGCGGCCGATGCCGATGGCGGCCCTTTTGTTGGGCTTCAGCCGGGTGACGTCCTTGCCCTGGAAGAAGACGCGGCCCTCGGTGGGCGTGTAGCGACCGGAGATGCAGTTGAGCATCGAGGTCTTGCCCGCACCGTTGGGCCCGATGATGGAGAACAATTCCCCCGGAGCGACGTGGAAGCTGACGTTCGTCAGCGCCTTCAGGCCGCCGAAGCGCAGGGAAATGTCGCGGACATCAAGAAGCGCAGAGGCGTGCGAAGCCCCTTGCGCACCGGGTGTCGTGGTGCTCAAGCCGTCCTCCCATGGATCCCGGAGAACTGGCGAGACCAGTCTCCTCCCTCTGAGCGCCCCGCTTTTCGCGTTTTGGTGTCGGCGCCGTTGACCTGATCCTGCGTCAGGTTTCAGGAAACAATCAAGCGTTCTTTTTATATTTTGGTCAAGCGGCCAATTCCGGACGTGCTGCGGCGCCTGCCATGCGAACCGTCGCACACGAAATGAGCCGGCAGCATAATGCCGCTTCCGTTTCTGCACATCTATCCGAAATGTTGCACGCAACCTGTGCGTAAACCCTCATACGAAGGTCGCGTTCCCGCGCGCCGGCCCACCAAAAGCGGGGCCCGCGCCAAGAAACAATCAAGCGCTCTATTTTGTCTGGCAAACCGCATTGGCTTGTCGCAGAATGCCGGCAACGCAGGGGCGGCCCGCTCGGTCTGGCGGCGCTGCTTCAAGGGGCCCGCCTGCTCGGGCCCGCCCGAGCCCAGACCGGCCGGAAACGAACGCTCGACAGCCATGGCCCGCACCATCGGATCCAACGGCGCCCGCACCGCAGAGGCCATCCGCCAGGCGGGCGTGAAGCTCATCTACAAGCACGGGTACGAGGCCATGAGCCTGCGCCAGCTCGCCGCCGAGGTGGGGCTGCAGTCCGGCTCGCTCTACAAATATTTCGAAAACAAGCAGATGCTGCTGTTCGACATCGTGCGCGAGCACATGGACGACCTGATCGCCAAGGCCGAGGAGGCGGTGGGCGCCTCCAGCGATCCCATGCAGCAGCTCGAGGCCTTCGCGGCGTTCCATCTGCGCTATCACATGACGCGCATGGCCCACGTCTTCATCGCCAACATGGAGATCCGCAGCCTTGAGCCCGACCACCGCAAGGTGGTGGTGGACCAGCGCCAGCACTACGAGGGGCTGCTGGAGGACATCCTGCGCCGCGGCGCCGCGGCAGGCGTGTTCTCGGTCAGCGAGCCGAAGGTGGCGACCTACGCCATCATCGCCATGCTCACCGGCATCTGCATGTGGTACCGGCCGGGCGGGCGGCTCAGCCAGGACGAGCTGGTGGCGGTCTATACCGGCCTCGTGCTGGGGGGCGTGACCGGCGTCGGTCCGGCGCTCTCCGCCCCGGCCGGCCTGCCCGGCGTGACGCCCGAGGCCCCCGGCACGGCGCCGCCGGCCGAACTGCCCCCGGCCAAGTCCGGCAGCGCGAAGCCGGCCGCCGTCAAGACCTCCGCCGCCGGCAGCCAGCCGGCGAAGCGGCGCACGAATGCCCCCGCGTAAGTCCTGAGCCGGCCAAGGCAGCGTGGACTTTTGGAGCATCGCGGCGTGCAGGAATTCGCTTGCGCCCGGAATAAAAAAACGTACGATCGTTTCTAAGCCGACGCCGATCGGCATGGAGGACACCGCCCGATCCGCCCAGGCTGCCGCCCGGCAGCGTGATGGGCGCTGCCCTTCCCCATCCCCAGGGCAAAAGCCCGCACGCGAGGACGCTCATGGCGATTATCGAGGACGCGGTGGACCGCCGCTCCGACGCCTTCCGGCGCAATCAGGAGGCGCTCCAGCAGAGCGTCGCCGACCTCCGCTCCGTGGTGGAGAAGGTGTCCGAAGGCGGCGGCGCGGTGGCCCGCGAACGCCATCTCAAGCGGGGCAAGCTGCTGCCGCGCGACCGCATCCGCACCCTGCTGGACACCGGCTCGCCCTTCCTCGAGCTCTCCCAGCTCGCCGCCTACGGCATGTACGAGAACGAGGTGCCGGGTGCCGGCATCATCACCGGCATCGGCCGGGTCTCGGGGCGCGAATGCCTCATCATCGCCAATGATGCGACGGTGAAGGGCGGCACCTATTATCCCATGACGGTGAAGAAGCACCTGCGGGCGCAGCGCGTGGCGCAGGAAAATCATCTGCCCTGCATCTATCTGGTGGATTCCGGCGGCGCGAATCTTCCCAACCAGGACGAAGTCTTTCCCGACCGCGAGCATTTCGGCCGCATCTTCTTCAATCAGGCCAACATGTCAGCCGAGGGCATCCCGCAGATCGCCGTGGTGATGGGCTCGTGCACCGCCGGCGGCGCCTATGTGCCGGCCATGGCCGACCAGTCCATCATGGTGAAGAACCAGGCGACCATCTTCCTCGGCGGCCCGCCTTTGGTGAAGGCCGCCACCGGCGAGGTGGTCACCGCGGAGGAGCTGGGCGGCGCCGACGTGCATACCCGCACCTCGGGCGTCGCCGACCACATGGCGGAGAACGACGCCCAGGCGCTCGGCATCGCCCGCGCCATCGTGGCCGACCTCAACACCACCAAGGCGCACAGCCTCGCCCTCGCCGAGCCCAGGGCGCCGCTCTACGATCCGAGCGAGGTCTACGGCATCGTCTCGGCCGATCCCAAGCAGCCGTTCGACGTGCGCCAGATCATCGCGCGCCTCGTGGACGGCTCGGAGTTCGACGAGTTCAAGCCGCTCTACGGGCCGACGCTGGTGACCGGATTTGCCCGCATCTTCGGCTATCCGGTGGGCATCATCGCCAACAACGGCATTTTGTTCTCGGAAAGCGCGCTGAAGGGCGCGCACTTCGTGGAGCTGTGCAGCCAGCGCAATATTCCGCTCATCTTCCTGCAGAACATCACCGGCTTCATGGTCGGCCGGAAGTATGAATCCGGCGGCATCGCCAAGGACGGCGCGAAGTTCGTCACCGCCGTGTCCTGCGCCGCCGTGCCGAAGTTCACCGTGGTGATCGGCAACTCCTTCGGCGCCGGCAATTACGGCATGTGCGGGCGCGCCTATGACCCGCGCTTCCTGTGGATGTGGCCCAATTCCCGCATCTCGGTGATGGGCGGCGAGCAGGCCGCCAACGTGCTCGCCCAGGTGAAGCGCGACGGCATCGAATCCCGCGGCGGCGCCTGGCCGCCGGACGAGGAGGAGGCCTTCAAGGCGCCCATCCGCGCCCAGTACGAGGTGCAGGGCCACCCCTATTATTCCTCCGCCCGCCTGTGGGACGACGGGGTGATCGACCCGGCCGACACCCGCATGGTGCTGGCGCTGGCCCTGTCGGCCGCGCTCAACGCTCCGGAGAGGGAGACACGCTTCGGCGTGTTCCGCATGTGATGACGGACACCCTGCTCATCGACACGCTGGACGGCGTGCGCCACCTCACCCTCAACCGGCCGGAGGTGCACAACGTCTTCGACGACGCCCTCATCGCCGTGCTCACCCGCGCCTATGAGGAGGCAGGTCAGGATCCCGCCGTGCGCGCGGTGCTGCTGAAGGCCAACGGCAAGAGCTTCTGCGCCGGCGGCGACCTCAACTGGATGCGCCGCATGGCGGACTATTCGCAGGAGCAGAACAAGGCCGACGCCATGGGCCTTGCCGGCCTGATGCGCGCGGTGGACCGCTGCCCCAAGCCCACCCTCGCGCGGGTGCATGCCTCGGCCTTTGCCGGCGCCATCGGCCTCATCGCCGCCTCGGACATCGCGGTGGCGGTGCCGGAGGCCGAGTTCGCGGTGACCGAGGTGCGCATCGGCCTCATCCCGGCGGTCATCGGCCCCTATCTGGTGCGCGCCATGGGGGCGCGGCAGGCGCGGCGCTATTTCCTCACCGCCGAGCGCTTCTCGGCCATGACGGCGCTGTCCCTCGGCCTCGTGCACGAGGTGGTGCCGGCGGACGCCCTGGACGACGCCATCGCCGCCCATCTGAAGGCCCTCAGGGGAGCAAGCCCGGCGGCGCTGGCCGCGACCAAGGCGCTGATCGCCGCGGTCGATCGCCCGCTCGACGACGCCGTGATCGAAGACACCGCCACCCGTATCGCCGCCCAGCGCGCCAGCGCCGACGGCAAGGAGGGCGTCTCCGCCTTTCTCGAAAAGCGCAAACCCGTGTGGGGGACCAAATGAGCCGCGCCATCCGCACGCTTCTCGTCGCCAACCGGGGCGAGATCGCCGTCCGCATCATGCGCACGGCGAAGGCCCTCGGAATCCGCACCGTGGCGGTCTATTCCGACGCCGACGCCAACGCGCTGCATGTGAAGAGCGCCGATGAGGCCTATCCCATCGGTCCGGCCCCGGCGCGCGAGAGCTATCTCAAGGTGGAGGCCATCCTCGACGCCGCGAGGAAGAGCGGCGCCGATGCCATCCATCCCGGCTACGGCTTCCTGTCGGAGAATGCGGACTTCGCCGACGCCTGCGCCAAGGCGGGCATCGTCTTCGTCGGCCCGCCGGCCTCGGCAATCCGCGCCATGGGCTCGAAGAGCGCCGCCAAGGCGCTGATGGAAAAGGCCAACGTGCCCCTCGTTCCGGGCTATCACGGCGAGGATCAGGACCCCGACCTGCTCGCCGGCGAGGCGGCGCGCATCGGCTATCCGGTGCTCATCAAGGCCTCGGCCGGCGGCGGCGGCAAGGGCATGAAGGTGGTGCGCGCCGAAGCCGACTTCGCCGAGGCCCTCGCCTCCGCCAAGCGCGAGGCCAAGAGCGCCTTCGGCGACGACAAGGTGCTGGTGGAGAAATATCTCACCACGCCGCGCCATATCGAGGTGCAGGTCTTCGCCGATACCCTGGGCAACGCGGTCTATCTCTACGAGCGCGACTGCTCCATCCAGCGCCGCCACCAGAAGGTGGTGGAGGAGGCCCCCGCCCCCGGCATGAGCGAAGAACGCCGCGCCGCCATGGGCAAGGCCGCCGTGGATGCCGCCAAGGCGGTGGGCTATGTGGGCGCGGGCACGGTGGAATTCATCGCCGAGGGCGAGAATTTCTACTTCATGGAGATGAACACCCGCCTCCAGGTGGAGCATCCCGTCACCGAGGCCATCACCGGGCAGGATCTGGTGGAATGGCAGGTGCGCGTGGCGGAGGGCGCCCCGCTGCCGCTGCTGCAGGCGGCGATCCCGCTCAAGGGCCACGCCATCGAGGTGCGCCTTTATGCCGAGGATCCGGCGCGGGACTTCCTGCCCCAGGTCGGCCTGCTCGACCATCTCGTGCTGCCGGCCCATGTGCCGGGCACGCGGGTGGACACGGGCGTGGTCGCCAAGGATCAGGTCTCCATCCACTACGACCCGATGATCGCGAAGATCATCGTCGCCGGCGCCGACCGGGCCGAGGCGGTGGGCCGGCTCCAGGCGGCGCTCGCCGCCACCGAGGTGGTGGGGCTCGCCACCAACCGGGTGTTCCTCAAAGCCATCGCCGCCCATCCGGCCTTCGCGGCGGCCGAGCTCGACACCAATTTCATCGAGCGCTACCGGGCCGATCTCCTGCCCGAGCCGGCGCCGGTGAGCGACCGCACCCTGGCGCTCGCCGCCCTCTCCATCCTGAAGGAGGAGCAGCGCCATTCCGCCGAGGCGGCCGACCCGGCCGATCCCTGGTCGCCCTGGGGCCGGGCGCCGGGCTGGCGGCTCAATCGCGACGCCCATGTGGACCTCACCTTTGCCCTCGGCGAGGAGCGGGTGGCGGTGCGCGCCCATTTCCGCGGCGCCGGATTCGCCCTCGACCTGCCGGGCGGCACCATGAAGGTGGAGGGCGAGAGCACGCCCGACGGCACGCTCTGCGCCCGCCTCGACGGCGTGGTGATGAAGGCCCGCGTCATCCAGACCGGCAACCGCTACACGGTCTTCGCGCGCGGCGAGGAGCAGAGCGTGGAGTTCATCGACCCGCGCCTCGCCTCGCTGGCGGCGACGGGCACGGCGGGCCGCCTGGTGGCGCCCATGCCGGGCACCATCATCCGCATCGCCGTTTCGGCCGGGCAGGAGGTGGTGAAGGGCGCGCCGCTGGTGGTGGTGGAGGCCATGAAGATGGAGCACACCGTCGCCGCCCCCCGCGACGGGCGCATCAAGGCGCTCAATTTCGCCGTCGGCGATCTGGTGGACGAGGGCGCCGAGCTGCTCGTCCTGGAGGAGGCATCATGAGCCGTCCCGCCACTGTCCGCATCGTCGAGGTCGGCCCGCGCGACGGGCTGCAGAACGAACCGGGGATCGTGCCGCTCGCCGCCAAGGTGGCGCTCATCGAAGGGCTGGCCGATGCCGGCCTGAAGAACATCGAGGCCGGCTCGTTCGTCTCGCCCAAATGGGTGCCG
The DNA here is from genome assembly GCA_017849325.1 of Xanthobacter autotrophicus. Lineage (GTDB taxonomy): Bacteria > Pseudomonadota > Alphaproteobacteria > Rhizobiales > Xanthobacteraceae > Xanthobacter > Xanthobacter autotrophicus_B. The sequence continues at coordinate 14,489 of JAFIHR010000060.1, forward strand.
CAGATGGCCGACACCGCCGAGGTGCTGGCTGCCCTGCGCCCCCGACCGGGCGTGCGCTACTGCGTCCTCACGCCCAATCTGAAGGGGCTGGAGGCGGCGCTGGCCGCCGGCGTGGAGGAGGTGGCGGTGTTCGGCGCCGCCTCGGAGGCGTTCAGCCAGAAGAATATCAACTGCTCCATCGAGGAGAGCCTGGCGCGCTTCCAGCCGGTGGTGGACCTGGCGCGGGAGAAGGGCTTGCTGGTGCGCGGCTATGTGAGCTGCGTGCTCGGCTGCCCCTATCAGGGCGAGGTGCCGCTTGCCAAGGTGGTGGAGGTGGCGGAGAAGCTCATGGCCATGGGCTGCTATGAGGTCTCGCTGGGCGACACCATCGGCGTCGGCACCCCGGACAAGGCCCGCGCCATGGCCGACGCGGTGGCGGGAAGCATCGGCCTTGCCCACACCGCCGTGCATTTCCACGACACCTACGGGCAGGGCCTCGCCAACGTTCTCGCCTGCCTCGATCTCGGGGTGGCGACCGTCGATGCCTCCGTGGCCGGGCTCGGCGGCTGCCCCTATGCCAAGGGCGCCTCGGGCAATCTCGCCACCGAGGATCTGGTCTACATGCTGGACGGCCTCGGGGTGGAGACCGGCGTCAGCCTCGACCTCCTGGCGGCGGCGGGGCGGGCCATCTCCGACGTGCTCGGCCGGGCGCCGACCTCGCGGGTGGCACGGGCGCTGGCCGCCAAGGCCGCGGCCTGAGCCGACAGGCTCAGGTGCCGCAGAAGGTGCGGTAATCCTCCCGTCCGGCCGGCGGCAGGTCGGCGTAGCGGGCGGGCTCCGGGTCGTCGAAGGGCGTCGCCAGCACGCGGTGGAGCGCGCGGAACGGGCCGAGATCCCCCTCGGCCGCCGCCGCGATCGCCTCCTCCACGAGGTGGTTGCGCGGGATGACGGCCGGATTGATCTTCCGCAGCGCCGCCTTGAGCGCCTCCCAGTCCGCCGGCTCCTGCGCGAGGCGGGCGCGCCAGCGCTCCGCCCAGGC
>JAFIHR010000371.1 GCA_017849325.1 Xanthobacter autotrophicus
CGCTCGGGCCGAGCAGTGGAGCGGGTTTCCGCAAGGTGAGTGCGACCGTCTCGCCCTTGCGGAAGGGGCGGCGGCGTGACAGACTTCATGAAATCGAAATCATGCACGAGTTTTCGCCCCGTGAAGCCCGTGCCTGGATAGCCGAGCCGTCCGATGGGACGGCCAAGGATGCCGGTTATGCCTTGGCTCGTTAAATTCCTTCTGCGCCACGCTCTGGTGGGCATCGTCATCGCCGCCGCCTTCGTCGGCATCCTGTGCTGGCTCGATGTGGCGCATCTCGGCACCCTGCTGCGCACCCATGACGACGGCCTGCTGGCGGTGATCCTCCTCACCTTCGGCCTGGGTGTGACCTTCGGCAGCGTGCAGATGGGCTTCGCCGTCATGCTGATGAGCAAGGATGACGAGCCGCGCGGCGGCCGGCGCATCCGCCTTCAGCGGCTGGTGCCGCGTCCGGTGAAGGTCGCCGCCCGCCAGTGACGGGAGCAAGCGCCGCTTCCGGGCCCGCGCGGCCCGGAGGACAGGCGTCCGGCAACCCCACCGCGGGTCTGCCCAGGCAAGACGTTCAGCCCAGGCAACGTTCGCCCGATAAAGCGTGACGCAGTGCCGGGCTGCACCTATCGGCCCTTGCGCCGCATCGCGTCCGCGAGCGCCGCGCCGAACGCCCCCTGCGCCGCGCCGCCCGAGGCGCCGCCGCGGGACGGCTTTTCCGGCCTGCGGTTCCCCTCCCCGGAAGGCCGCGCATCCGGGCGGCCCTGCGCCGCGCCGCCGCCCGAGCGCGCCGCGCCCGCATCATCCTTGCGCATGGACAAGGCGATGCGCTTCCTCTTCACATCCACGTCCAGCACCCGCACCTTCACCACGTCGCCGGCCTTGACCACCTCGTGGGGGTCCTTCACGAAGCGGTCCGCCAGCGCCGAGACGTGGACCAGCCCGTCCTGATGCACGCCGATGTCCACGAACGCGCCGAAGGCGGCCACGTTGGTCACCGTGCCTTCCAGAACCATTCCCGGCTTGAGGTCGCTCATCTCGTTCACGCCCTCGGCGAAGGAGGCGGTCTTGAACTCGGGGCGCGGGTCACGGCCGGGCTTCTCCAGCTCGCTCAATATGTCGCGCACCGTGGGCAGGCCGAAGCGCTCATCCACGAAGGTGCGCGGATCGAGCGCCTTCAGCGCCGCGGAATCGCCCATCAACGCCCGCACGTCCCGCCCGCAGGCGGCGACGATCTTCTTGGCGAGGTCATAGGCCTCCGGATGCACCGCCGAGGCATCGAGCGGCTCGGCGCCGTCCGGGATGCGCAGGAAGCCGGCGGAGAGCTCAAAGGTGCGCGGGCCGAGGCGGGCCACCTTCAGCAGCTCCTTGCGGGTCCGGAACGGCCCCACCGTGTCGCGGTGGGCGACGATGGCCTCCGCCAGCGACGCGCCGAGGCCCGACACCCGCGCCAGCAATGAGGCGGAAGCGGTGTTGAGGTCCACGCCCACGGCGTTCACCGCATCTTCCACCACCGCGTCGAGGGCGCGGGCGAGGCGGGTCTGGTCCACGTCGTGCTGATACTGGCCGACGCCGATGGACTTGGGCTCGATCTTCACCAGCTCGGCCAGCGGGTCCTGCAGCCGGCGGGCGATGGAGACCGCGCCGCGCAGGGAGACATCCAGCTCCGGCAGCTCGGCGGACGCCGCGGCGGACGCGGAATAGACCGAGGCGCCGGCCTCGCTCACCACCACCTTCAGGGGCTTGCGCCGCGGCGCCTCGGGCGGCGGCAGCAAAGCGAGGAGATCCGCCACCAGCTTGTCGGTCTCGCGGCTCGCCGTGCCGTTGCCGATGGCGATCAGCTCCACCTGATGGGCGCTGATGAGGCGGGACAGCTCGCGCTGGGCGCCGTTGACGTCGTTCTTCGGCTGGAAGGGATAGACGGTGGAGGTGGCAAGCACCTTGCCCGTGCCGTCCACCACCGCCACCTTCACACCGGTGCGGATGCCGGGATCGAGCCCCATGGTGGCCCGCGAGCCGGCCGGAGCTGCCAGCAGCAGGTCCTTGAGATTGCGGGCGAAGACGTGGATGGCCTCTTCCTCGGCCCGCTCGCGCATCTCGCCCATGAGGTCGATGGTGAGGTGGAGCGAGAGCTTCACCCGCCAGGCCCAGCGCGCCACCTCCAGGAGGAAGGCGTCGGCCGGCCCGCCGTTGGCCAGCGGTATGTCGTAAGCGGCGGCGACGATCTGCTCGGCCGGCTTGATCGGGGCGGTGGCGTCCTCGTCCACGGCGAGGTCGAGGGTGAGCACCTCCTCGTTGCGCCCGCGCAGCATGGCCAGCACCCGGTGGCTCGGCGCCGTCGCCCATTTCTCGGAATGCTCGAAATAGTCGCGGAACTTGGCGCCCGCCTCCTCCTTGCCCTCGGCCACCTTGGCCTTGAGCACGGCGCTGGCCTTCATGTGATTGCGCAGGCGGCCCACGAGGTCGGCATTCTCGGCGAAGGTCTCCACCAGGATGTCGCGGGCGCCGTCGAGCGCCGCCTTCACGTC
>JAFIHR010000372.1 GCA_017849325.1 Xanthobacter autotrophicus
CCTGGTGTTCTTCCCGCAGCACTTCCTCGGCCTCGCGGGCATGCCGCGCCGCTATGCCGACTATCCGGATGCCTTCGCGCACTGGAACTTCATCTCCTCCATCGGCTCCTACATCTCGGGCTTCGCGGTGCTGATCTTCCTCACCGGCACCACGCTCGCCTTCCTGCGCAAGGTGCCGGCGGGCGACAATCCGTGGGGCGCCGGCGCGACGACGCTGGAGTGGACCCTGTCCTCGCCGCCGCCGTTCCACCAGTTCCAGGTGCTGCCGCGCATCAAGTGAGACGCGCGGGCGGAGGCGGATCGCACCGCACCCGCCCGCCGATCCCGCTCCCGGGTGGAGCGCGGATGAGGTTGTGACGAAGCCGCCGGCCGGACGCCCGGCAAAGAGCGGCGATCAAAGCGAGCAAGGCGGAGCCGTCATCGGCCCGAGGGAACGACCGGAATGAGCGACGTGAGTGCCAGCCTAGCCAAGACCGAGACCGCCGGCCTCGCCGCGCCGGTGGGGGAAGGCCTTGCCTCGCCGAAGGACTTCATCGAGCTCCTGAAGCCGCGGGTGATGTCGCTGGTCATCTTCACCGCGCTGGTGGGGCTGGTGCGCGCGCCGGGCGACATCCACCCGGTGATCGCCTTCACCGCGCTGTTGTGCATCGCCGTGGGCGCCGGCGCGGCCGGCGCGCTCAACATGTGGTGGGACGCCGACATCGACGCGGTCATGACCCGCACCCAGGGCCGGCCGATCCCCAGCGGCCGGGTGAGCGGGCAGGAAGCGCTCGCCTTCGGCCTCACCCTCTCGGCCTTCTCGGTTGGCGTGCTCGGGCTGCTGGTGAACACGCTGGCCGGTGCGCTTCTCGCCTTCACCATCTTCTTCTATGTGGTGGTCTACACCATGTGGCTGAAGCGGACGACGTCGCAGAACATCGTCATCGGCGGCCTCGCCGGCGCCCTGCCGCCGCTGGTGGCCTGGGCGGCCGCGGCGGACTCCATCTCCCTGGAGCCGGTGCTGCTGGTGGCCATCATCTTCTTCTGGACGCCGCCGCACTTCTGGGCGCTCGCGCTCTACCGGGCCGGCGACTACGCCCGTGCCGGCGTGCCGATGCTGCCCGTGACCGCGGGGCCCGACGAGACGCGCCGGCAGATCCTGCTCTACACGCTGTTCCTGGTGCCGCTGGCGGCGAGCCCGGTGGCCTTCGGCTATGCCGGCCTTGCCTATGGAGCGGTGGCGATCGGCCTCGGCGCCATGATGATCCGGCTCGCGGTCCGGGTCTATCGCCGGCGCGAGGGCGAGGAGGCTGTCCGGGCGGCCAAGGCGCTGTTCGGCTTCTCGATCCTTTATCTGTTTTCCCTGTTTGCGACGCTCCTCGGCGAGGCCATTGTCGGCGGCCTCTTGGGATGAGCGAGTCTTGGAATGAATGACGTGAAGACTCCGGTGCCTCCCGGCGATGACGACGGGGTGGTTCTGACACCGGAACAGCAGAGGCGGCGACGGGCGCGCAACATCGCCATCGCCGCGGTACTGGGGTTCCTGGTGCTGCTGTTCTACGCGGTCACCATCGTGAAGCTGGGACCGAATGTGCTGAACCGGCCGCTGTGAGCGGCATGATCGAGGACGGATGCGGCCGGCCGCCGCGGGAGCTTGAGACGGGCATGGGCGAGGAGCGGAGCCAGGTGGAACGGAAGCGGGCGCGCCGGGGCGGCGTGATCGCCGCGGCCTGCGTCGCCTTCGTGGCGGCCATGGTGGGCGCCGCCTATGCCTCCGTCCCGCTCTATGCCGCCTTCTGCTCGCTGACCGGCTATGGCGGCGCGACGCGGGTGGGGGAGGCGGCGAACGCCCCCAAGGCGGTGGGCGAGCGCAGCTTCACCATCCGCTTCGATGCTAATGTGGCGCCCGGCCTGCCGTGGACCTTCAAGCCGGTGGAGCGGCAGATCACCCTGAAGGCCGGCGAGACGCGCATGGTCTTCTACAAGGTGGAGAACACCTCCGGCGCGGCGACCTCGGCCAATGCCACCTACAATGTCATGCCGGCCCAGGCGGGCGGCTATTTCGTGAAGCTGCAGTGCTTCTGTTTCGAGGAGCAGACGCTCGCGCCCCACGAATCCTTGGAGATGCCGGTGGTGTTCTACATCGATCCGGACATCTCCACCGAGCCGGATCTGAACGGCGTCGAGACCATCACGCTCTCCTACACCTTCTTCCCGGCGAAGGATCAGCCGAAGCCGGTGGCGCGGGCGGAGGGCGAGGGCCGGGCCGGCGGCGGATAGCAACCGGGGCGCGCGCCGTGCGGCGCGCCCTCGGACGGACCATGCGCGGCTGGTCCGCGATGATTACTACGCGGCTGGTCCGCGCGATGACGACCATGCGGCTGCGGCCGCGGATGAGGAAACCGGGCGGGCCTTCGCGAGCGGATCGCGGCGGCGGCGCCCTCAGGGACAAGTGCCCGGAACGGGATAGAGGGAAGGGAGCCGGCGCCGATGGCCGACGCACACGTCAAGCATCACGATTATCATGTGGTGGATCCGAGCCCGTGGCCGATCATCGGCTCCGTCTCGGCGCTCATCGGCACTGCCGGCGCCGTGGTCTGGATGCATGGCGGCACGGCGCTGATCATGACGGCCGGGCTCATCGGCGTCATCTACACCATGTTCGGCTGGTGGCGGGACGTGATCCGCGAGGGCCGCGAGGGCTTCCACACCCCGGTGGTGGTGCTGGGCCTGCGCTACGGCATGGTCCTGTTCATCGCCTCCGAGGTGATGTTCTTCGTCGCCTGGTTCTGGGCCTTCTTCGATGCCTCGCTGTTCGCCAACGAGGCGATCAACTTCCAGCGCCTGGAGTTCACCGGCGGGGTGTGGCCGCCCAAGGGCATCGAGGCGCTCGATCCGTGGCACCTGCCGCTGCTCAACACGCTGATCCTGCTCACCTCGGGCACCACCGTGACCTGGGCCCATCACGCCCTGATCCACAACGATCGCGACGGCCTGAAATGGGGCCTGTGGCTGACCGTCGGGCTCGGCGCCTTGTTCTCGCTGCTGCAGGCGTATGAGTATGCCCACGCCCATTTCGCCTTCTCGGGCAACATCTATGGCGCGACCTTCTTCATGGCCACCGGCTTCCACGGCTTCCATGTGATCGTCGGGACCATCTTCCTCGCGGTGTGCCTGATGCGCGCCTATGCCGGCCACTTCACCCCGGAGAAGCATTTCGGCTTCGAGGCCGCGGCGTGGTACTGGCACTTCGTGGACGTGGTGTGGCTGTTCCTCTTCACCTTCATCTATGTGTGGGGAACGGCGGGCGCTCACGCCTATTGAGGCGGGTCCCACCGGGCGCGCCGCAGGACGGCGCGCCCGGTGACCGATGCCCGTCACCGCGTTCCCCCTTCGGGTCAAGTCCCCGGGGGGATGCTTCAGAAAACGCCCGGGCGGCCGGGCGTCGGTGCGCGAGACCGAGGAGGGCATGATGGCGCGCGAACCCTATTATGCCCCGGTGTCGCCTCTGGCGGCGGGGCTGTCGTGCACCTGCCCGCGCTGCGGCCGGGGCAAGCTCTTCAAGGGCTTCCTGACGCTGGCCCCGGCGTGCGATTCCTGCGGCCTCGACTACGGGTTCGCCGATTCCGGCGACGGGCCGGCGGTGTTCGTGGTGCTGCTCGCCGGCTTCGTGGTGGTGGCGCTCGCCTTCTGGGTGGAGGTCACCTACGAGCCCCCGCTCTGGGTCCACGCCGTGCTGTGGATCCCCACCATCCTGATCGTTTCCCTCGGCATGCTGCGCCCGCTGAAGGCCTTCATGGTGGCCATGCAATATCACCATGACGCCTCCGAGGGACGGCTCGACCGCGGATCGTGACCGCCGCCGTGCGCCGCGGCCTGCTCCTGCCTCTTCTGGCCGGCACCGTCGCTTTCCTCATCCTGGTGGGGCTCGGCACCTGGCAGCTTCAGCGGCTCGCCTGGAAGGAGGCGCTGGTGGCCCGCGTCGAGGCGCGGGTCCATGCCGCGGCCGTGCCGCTGCCGCCGCCGGGCGAGTGGCCGGCGCTCACCCGCGAGGGCGACGAATATCGCCATGTGCGCCTCTCCGGCACATTCGATCATGCCCGGGAAACCCTGGTCTACACCGTGCGCGGCGAGGATGCGCCGCCGCCCCGGGGGCAGGGGTATTTCGTCATCACGCCGCTGGTGCGCGCCGATGGGCCGCCGGTGCTGGTCAATCGCGGTTTCGTACCCCAGGACCGCGGCGCTCCGGACAGCCGGCGGGAGGGGCAGACGCCGGGCGCGGTGGAGGTGACGGGCCTGCTGCGCTTCTCCGAGGAGCCGAGCCTGTTCGTGCCGGCCAACGATGCGGCGAGGAACGCCTTCTATCGTGTGAATGTCGCGGATATTGCCGCGGCGCGGGACCTCAAAGGCGCGGCACCCTTCCTGATCGCTGCGGACGCCACGCCCAATCCCGGCGGCCTGCCCATCGGCGGCACCACGCGCGTCGCCTTCCCCAACCGGCACCTGGAATATGCGCTGACCTGGTACGGCCTCGCCGCGGCGCTGGTGGGCGTCGGGATCGCGCTGGCGGTGAGCCGGCGCCGCCGTGGACCGGCGGCCTGACGTTGGCTCTTCCGTAGCGGCCTTGTCCTGAGCACCTGCCACTGGAATGGTTCCGCGGCCGTCCCGGCCTTCCGGCCTGGATCGAACCGCACCTGGGCGAGCCTCGGGCCGAAAGGATCCCGGTCCGCCGGCCTACCTGACCCACTGGGCCTGGGCGCGAGATGCCGAAGGCGCGAGAACCTCGGCCGAAACGCGCGGCATTGCGCTGGGAAAGCTGGATCCGCCCGGTGCCGGGGCGGCTCCTGATCGATCACGCCGTCGGCCACGGTGCCTTGGAACCGGACGCCCGTCGCCATTCCCGGCGACCGGCGGAGGCGCGACGTCGGCGGCGCGACGCTGCTTGCCCACCGCATCCCGCATCGCTTTACGCGGGCTCCGGATCGTCCGCGCCCGCCAAGCCTCAGCGCCTGTAGAAGGCCTTCGGGCGCGCGCCCTCGGTGAAATAGGCATAGAGCGCCAGCGCGCCCGCGAGGTGGAGCAGCAGGCCGGGCACCAGCGCCGCGAAATCGCCCAGGGACGCGCCGCCGGGGGTGATGCGGTTGCGGATGGCGAACTGGCAATAGGCCGAGACCGCCACGAAGACGAACAGCAGCGCCGGCACGACGGTCAGCGCATAGCGCGATTTCGCCACCGTGAGCGCCACGAAGGCCGCGCTCCAGATGAACAGCGCCACCTGCGGAATGATGCCGAGCCGCAGCACCTGGGCCTGCACGCCCGGCCCCGACAGCACGTCGGTGAACGAGGAGATGGCGCCGGACACGCCGAAGCTCGCCACCAGGGCGAACAGGCCGGCGAGCGGAAAGGCGGTGATGCCGCAGGCGCACCAGAACAGCATGGCGAGCGCGCCGCCGAGGGAGGGCTCCTCCACGACGGGGGTGGGGTGAGGCGGAATTCGGGTCATCTGCGGCTTCTCACAAGAGCGGGTTGCGCGGGCGCGCGCTTCAGGACGGGCTGGCGGTGATGGCGTGGGCGGCGCCGAACAGGTCGCGCCAGGCAGGCTGCGCGCCCGGCTGGGGCAAAGCGGTGGCGGCATAGACGCCGCGCGCCACGGCACGGGCGAGCGCGGTTGCGGCGGCGGCGCCGAGCAGGGCGAGATCCGCCGGCAGATCGGCGAGCGGCCGGCGCCCGGTGGCGAGGGCGAACACGCTGTCGCCGTCGAGCGGCGAATGGACCGGAAACAGGGCGAGCGCCAGACCGTCCTGCGCCATCACCGCGAGGCGATGCGCCTGCGCCTTGGTGAGCACCGCATCGGTGGCGACCACGGCGATGGTCGTGGCGGCGCGCGGCGAAGCGGTCTTGAGGCGTGGCGCCAGCACTTCGTCGGGAAAGGCGGAGGGCAGGCCGAGGCCGCCGAACTCGGCATGGCGCTCGTAGGGCGCGGCGCGGAAGTGCGGCCCGTCGCCCATGAGCGGATTGCCCACCGCGTTCACCGCCACGACCGCCCCCACCACATGGCCGGTGGTGGTGACCAGCGAGGCCGAGCCGAGCCCGCCCTTCACGGTGGCCGTGGTGGCGCCGGTGCCGGCGCCGATGGTGCCGATCTCCAGGGTGCCGCGGGCGGCGGCGAGCGCCGCGCGGCCGAGGTGGCGATAGGGCGGCTCCTCGCCCCAGGTCTTGTCGCCGCCGTTCAGCAGGTCGAACAGCACGGCGCCGCAGACGATGGGCATCCGTGCCGGGCCGATGGCGAAGCCCCGCCCCATGGCGGCGAGGCCCGCCACCACGCCGGAGGCCGCATCAAGCCCGTAGACCGAGCCGCCGGAAAGGGTGACCGCATCGATGCGGTCCACCGTGGCGGCGGGGGCGAGGAGGTCGGTCTCGCGGGTGCCCGGTCCGCCGCCGCGCACGTCCACGGCGGCGACGGCGGGCTCCTCCGCCAGCACCACGGTCACGCCGCTGCCGAGCGCGAGGTCGCCGGCCTGTCCCACCAGGATGCCGGGCACGTCGGTGATGAGATTCTGCACGTCGCCCCTCCAGCGGTCCGGTTGGCGCTGCCTCCGTCTTCTTCTTAAGCGTGCGACGGGGCGTTCGTCGAGGTGCCGTGATGGTCGCGCCCCGGCGCCCTCACAAGCGGGCGAGCGCGGCGATGTGTGGCTTGCCCGGCGCAGCCCGAGCGCCCATGAGATAGCGGACAGTGAATGTGTGCAAAAAGCCCGCCGGGCGGCCTCCTTTCGGGCGGTCCGAATCGGGCGGCAAGGGGACCCATGACCGACGTCACTCTTCCCGCAGCCTTCATGGCGGGTCTCGTCAGCTTCGTCTCGCCCTGCGTCCTGCCGCTGGTTCCTCCCTATCTGTGCTTCCTCGGCGGCAGCACTCTGGACGACCTTGCGGGCGAGGAGCCGGTGAAGGAGGTGGGGCGGCGCGCCCTCGTCGGGGCGGCGCTGTTCGTGGCGGGGTTCTCGGTGGTCTTCGTGGCGCTCGGGGCCGGGGCCTCCGCCATCGGCGACCTGCTGCGCGCCCATCTCGACATCCTGTCCATGGTGGCGGGCATCGCCATCATCGTGATGGGGCTGAACTTCCTCGGCGTGTTCAAGATCCACCTGCTGCACCGCACGGCGCGGGCCCATGTGCACGAGGCCACCGGCCTGTGGGGCGCCTTCGTGATGGGGCTGGCCTTCGCCTTTGGCTGGACGCCGTGCCTCGGGCCGGTGCTCGGCGCCATCCTCGCGGTGGCGGGCTCGGAGGCCACCGTCTCCAAGGGGGCGACCCTGCTCTTCATCTATTCGCTGGGGCTCGGCGTGCCGTTCCTGCTCGCTGCCTTCGCCGTGCGCCCGTTCCTCAGGAGCCTCGCCCACATGCGCAAGATGCTGCCCTATGTGGAGAAGGCCATGGGGGCGCTGCTGGTGCTCACGGGCGTCGCCTTCATGTCAGGCTGGATCGCGCAGGTGAGCTATTGGCTGATCGAGACCTTCCCGGCGCTGTCCACCGTCGGCTGACCCTGTCGCCGGGAGCCGCCGGCCGATGAAAAAGGCCCATGAAAAAGGCCCGCGCGGGACGGCGCGGGCCTTCTTTTCTTCAGGTGTCAGCGGGACGCTCACAGCTCCTTATAGGAGCCGTCCTTCCACTGGTAGACCACGTAGTCCACCTTGGTGATGTCGCCCTTCTTGTCGAAGGAGAGCGGGCCGAGCACGGTGTTGAAGACCATGCCGGAATGCATCTTCTCGGCCACCTTCTTGGGGTCGAGGGACTTGGCCGCCTCGGCCGCCTGCTTCAGGACCTGCATGGCGGCATAGGAATAGAGCACGTAGCCTTCCGGATCGACGCCCTTGGCCTTGAACTTCTCGACAATCTCCTTGGCCGCCGGGTTGTTGCGCGGATCGGGGCCGAAGGTCATCAGCGTGCCCGCGGCGCCGGGGCCGGCGATGGTCCAGAACTCCTTGTCGGTGATGCCGTCGCCGGAGAACAGGATGGTGTCCATGCCCTGGTCGCGCATCTGGCGCACGATGAGGCCGGCTTCCGGATGCAGGCCGCCGAAGTAGACGAGATCGACGCCGTTGGCCTTCAGCTTGGAGACGAGGGCGGAATAGTCCTTCTCGCCGGTGTTGATGCCCTCGTACATCACTTCCTTGACGCCGCCCTGGTTGATGGTCTTCTGGGTCTCGTCGGCGAGGCCCTTGCCGTAGGCGGTCTTGTCGTGGACGATGGCGACCTTCTTGCCCTTGAAGTTCTTCACGATGTAGTCGCCGGCCACCGAGCCCTGCTGGTCGTCGCGGCCGCAGGTGCGGAAGGTGTTCCACATCTTGCGCTCGGTGAAGACCGGGTTGGTGGAGGCGGGGCTGACCTGCAGCACGCCGGCTTCCTCATAGTCCTGCGACGTGGGGATGGAGACACCCGAGTTGAAGTGGCCCACCACGAACTTCACGCCGTCGGAGATGAACTTGTTGGCCGCCGACTTGCCCTGCTCGGGCTTGCCGCCGTCGTCGCCGACGTAGAGCACGATCTTCTCGCCGAGGATGCCGCCCTGCGCGTTGATGTCGGCGACGGCCTGCTCGGCTCCGGTCTTGAGCTGGGCGCCGAACGCCGCCGCGCTGCCGGTCATCGGGCCGCCCACGCCCACCTTCACCTCGGCCGCCTGGGCCTGAAGCGCGAGGGCGACGCTGGCGCCGACCGCAAGGGACGCCATCAAGAATTTCCGCATAAGCTTCTCCCCTCTGTCCCGGATCGGGCGCTTAGGTCCCGATTCTGGTGAAATCCAACGGCACATTTTGCTGTTTTTCGGCGACCTGTCGATGACCTGCCGGCAGATGCGCCGCCGACGCGCCTCCTGCGGCTCACCGTGCCCGCTCGCGCCAGGCGAGAAGGCCCGCCGGCTCGTAGAGCCAGCCATATTGCTGCGTCATCTGGCGCCGGCGCAACGCGCGATAGCCCAGCGTCGCGATCGCCGTGAGGAGGATGAACTCCACCACCGCCGCCCGCGGCGAGAAGATGGTGTCCTCGAACAGCGCGAAATGGGCGAAGCGCACCGCCGCCGTCAGCAGCACGCAATAGACGAGGAGGCGCCGGAAGGTGCCCCATCCGCGCGCCACCGCCTTGCCCGTGAGCCAGGCCGCCCCGCCGCCGAGGCCGATGGTGACGAGCAGGAAATCCCCGAGCGAGGTCTCGCCCAGGAGGTCCGGATGGATGAGGCCGAGCCCCACCACCGCGAGGATGGCGATCCCCGGCAGGACGAGATAGGGCGAGGCGAGGCGGCCGGGATCCGGCTGGTCGGCCATCAGCGTCCTCCCTCCAGATAGGCGGCCTTCACCTCGGGGCGCTCCAAGAGCTCGCGGCCGGTGCCGGACAGGGTGATGAGGCCGTTCACCAGCACATAGCCGCGATGGGCGAGCTTCAGCGCGTGGTAGGCGTTCTGCTCCACCAGGAAGACGGTGAGGCCCTCGCTGGCGTTGAGGTCGCGGATCACCTCGAAGATCTGCCGCACCACCAGCGGGGCGAGGCCGAGGGACGGCTCATCGAGCAGCAGCAGGCGCGGCCGGCTCATCAGGGCGCGGGCGATGGCCAGCATCTGCTGCTCGCCGCCGGAGAGGGTGCCGCCGCGCTGGTTGATGCGCTCCTTGAGCCGCGGGAACAGCTCGAACATGCGTTCGAGGTCGGCGTCGAAATGGGCGTTGCCGTCGATGGCCGCGCCCATCTGCAGGTTCTCGTAGACCGTCATGCGGGCGAAGATGCGCCGGCCCTCGGGCGACTGGGCGATCCGCAGGCGCATGATGTCGTGGGTGGCCATGCGGGTGATGTCGCGCCCGTCGAACACGATGCGCCCCTCGCGGGCCTGGGGCGAGCCGCAGATGGTCATCATCAAGGTGGACTTGCCGGCCCCGTTGGCGCCGATGAGGGTGACGATCTCGCCCTCGTTCACCTCGAGGTCCACGCCCTTGAGCGCGATGATCTTGCCGTAATAGGTCTTGACGCCCGCCACGCTCAGCAGCGGCGCGCCGCGCGGCTCGGACGCACGCGCGGGGGCGGGGGCTTCGGTGGTTTCCGCGGGCGCGCTCACAGGTCCGCCTCCGCGCTCAGGTCGACGTTCACGTCGGCCGCCACGTCCGCCACCGCCTCCTCGTCCACGCCGAGGTAGGAGGCGATGACGCGCGGGTCGTTGCGCACCTCCTCGGGCGTGCCGTCGGCGATCTTGGAGCCGTATTCCAGCACGATCACGTGGTCGGAGATCTCCATCACCACCGACATGTCATGCTCGATGAGCAGGATGGAGGTGGCATGCCCGGTACGGATCTCCATGAGCAGGTGGTTGAGCGCCGCCGATTCGCGCGGATTGAGGCCGGCGGCGGGCTCGTCCAGGCAGAGCAGCACCGGCTCGGTGCACATGGCGCGGGCGATCTCCAGCCGCCGCTGGTCGCCATAGGGCAGGTCGCCGGCGGGGTCGTCGGCGCGGGCAACGAGGCCGGTCTTCTCCAGCCAGTAGAGGGCGCGGTCCACCGCGGTCTTCTCGTGCGCCCGCCAGGACGGCAGGTTGAGCAGGGCGACAGGATTGACGAGGCCCGCCACGGTCAGGGCGCGGTGCTGCGCGACGAGCAGGTTCTCCAGCACCGTCATGCCGGTGAACAGGCGGATGTTCTGGAAGGTGCGGGCCACCCGCGCCGCGGAGGAGACCTTGTGGTCGGGCAGGCGCTCCAGCAGGTAGACGGCGCCGGCCGGGGTGCGCCCCCAGGCGGCGTCCGAGGCGGTGACGGCATCCACCTCGGACGCGCTCGCCGGTCCGTCCTTCAGCAGCGCGAGGCGGCCGGCGCTCGGCTTGTAAAAGCCGGTGATGCAGTTGAAGACGGTGGTCTTGCCGGCGCCGTTGGGGCCGATCACGGCGGTGACGTCGCCGCGCCCCACGCGGAAGGACACGTCGTTCACCGCCACGAGGCCGCCGAACCGCATGGAGAGGTGGTCCACCAGCAGGATCGGATCGCTGTCCCACGGCCTCACGGCGCGGCCCTCCCGAGGGACGGCGGGGATGACGGGAAGGCACGCATCAGCCGTGGCCCTCCTTCACCAGCGCTCCCGAGACCGCCTTCTTCTCCTTCAGGAAGATGCTCGGCAATCGGTTGGAGATGAGGCCGCGCGGGCGCCAGATCATCACCAGCACCATGGCGAGGCCGAAGATCAGCATGCGGTAGAGGGTGGGATCGAAATCGGGGCCGAACAGCCATTCATTCTTCAGGAAGGTGAGGTTGCGCAGCATCTCCATGCCGCCGATCAGCAGGATCGCCGCCATGGCGACGCCGATCTGCGAGCCCATGCCGCCCAGCACCACAATGGCGAGGATCACCGCCGATTCCATGAAGGTGAAGCTCTCCGGCGAGACGAAGCGCACCCGCACGGCAAAGAACGCCCCGGCAAAGCCGCCGAACAGCGCCCCGGTGGCGAACGCGGTGAGCTTGGTGAGCGTCGTGTTGATGCCGAGCGAGCGGCAGGCGATCTCGTCCTCGCGCAGGGCTTCCCAGGCGCGGCCCACCGGCATCTTGCGCAGCCGCACCGTCACCAGCGCGGTGAGCCCGGCAAGGCCGAGGATCACGAAATAAAGGAAGATCATGCGGTGCATGGAATCGTAGGTGACGCCGAACAGGCTGGCGAAGCCGCCGTCGTCGGCGTTGAACGGCACGCCGAAGAAGCTGATGGCCGGGATCGAGGAGATGCCCACCCCGCCGTTGGTGAGCGACACCCAGTTGATCAGCACGAGGCGGATGATCTCGCCGAACGCCAGGGTGACGATGGCGAGATAGTCACCGCGCAGGCGCAGCACCGGAAAGCCGAGGATCACCCCCCACAGGGCGGCGAGAAGCCCGGAGACCGGCAGGCACACCCAAAACGACCACAGCGGCCAGAAATCCTGCCCCAGCGTGCCGGCGAAGAAGTCGGTCAGGGGCACGGAGGTGGAGAGCAAGGCGAAGGTGTAGGCGCCCACCGCATAGAAGGCGACGTAGCCGAGGTCCAGGAGGCCGGCGAGCCCCACCACGATGTTGAGGCCCCAGCCCAGCATCACATAGGTGAGGATGTAGATGCCGAGATCCACCCAGTAGCGCGCCGGCGACAACCCGCCCGACAGGACCACGGAGACGATGGGATAGGCGATGGCGCCAAGGAAGAAGGCGGGAATGATCATCCGCCCCGACCACGCGCCCGCCGCCTCCGCCAGGGCGCCGCGCGGCCGGGCTTCGGCCTTGCCCTTCACGCCTCGTCCGGGGCGCCAGAGGGTGAGGTGCAGCAGCAGGCGCCCGACCACCACGATGGCGGCGAACACCGCCACGAGGCCGAACCGGTAGGTGAGCGTCAGGGGCCCGCTGCCGGACTCCGTGGCGCGGAAGCCCACCAGCGGCAGCAGCAGCAGGAAGGTGATGATCCCGCTCGCCACCGCATCCTTCAGCGCCGGCCCGAGCACCGCCGGGCGCGAGGTCGCGACGGTATCGGAGGCGACGCCGGCCGCCGCCGTGCCCACGGTGGCCTCGCTCATCAGACCTTCTCCACGTCGGGCCGCCCGAGCAGGCCCTGGGGCATGAAGATGAGCACCAGAACGAGGATGGAGAACGCGGCTACATCCTTGTATTCAATGGAGAAATAGGCAGACCACAAGGTCTCGATCAGGCCGATGAGCAGCCCGCCGAGCACCGCGCCGGGCAGCGAGCCGATGCCGCCCAGAACCGCGGCGGTGAAGGCCTTCACCCCCGGCACGAAGCCGTCGGCGAAATTCACCACGCCATAATACATGAGGTACATCACGCCGGCGACGGCGGCGAGCGCG
The DNA here is from genome assembly GCA_017849325.1 of Xanthobacter autotrophicus. GTDB lineage: Bacteria > Pseudomonadota > Alphaproteobacteria > Rhizobiales > Xanthobacteraceae > Xanthobacter > Xanthobacter autotrophicus_B. The sequence continues at coordinate 12,815 of JAFIHR010000372.1, forward strand.
GCGCCGATGACGAAGGTCAGCGAGATGGTGCGGTCCACGTTCACGCCGAGCAGGGCGGCCATCTTGCGGTCCTGCTCGCAGGCGCGCTGGGCGCGGCCGAGCGGGGTCTTCTGCACCAGCCACCAGAAGCCGACCAGCAGCAGCGCCGTCACCGCCATGATGATGAGCTGCTTGTAGGCGAGGGTGACCTGGTAGCCGTTGCGCTCCATCAGCACGATCACGTCCGGCACCATGGGCGGCAGCGGCTTGTTGCGCGGGCCCTGCGCCACCTGCACGAAGTTCGACAGGAAGATGGACATGCCGATGGCCGAGATCATCGGCGCGAGGCGGAACGAGCCGCGCAGCGGCCGGTAGGCCACCCGCTCGATGGTCCAGCTCACCAGCGAGGTGAACAGCATGGCCACCACCAGCGTGATCGCGAGGATCAGGAAGATGGAGCTCATCCCGAGCACGGTGGTGAGCAGCAGCACGCAGATGAGGCCGATGAAGGCGCTGACCATGAACACGTCGCCGTGGGCGAAGTTCACCATGCCGATGATGCCGAACACCATGGTATAGCCGATGGCGATCAGACCGTAGATGGACCCGAGGGTGAGCCCGTTGATGAGCTGCTGGAGGAAAACTTCCATCCGCCGCCGTACCTCTCGTCTTCGGTGCCTATTTCTTCATCGTGCGCGATGATTGGGCGTTGCCCTATGTCATAGCCTGCCATGCCGGGCGAGACAATTCACTCTGTGCGGCATCGGGCCTATCTCAGTATGCACAGGCGCGTGACGGGCTCCATCCATGGGCACGCCGACGGGCCACATTTCTGGATGTCGAACCCCGAGGGAGGCGCGGATGGCGCTCGAGATGACCGGCAGCTACGACCTTGCCGTGCCGCGCGAGGAGGTCTGGCGCGCGCTGAACGACGTCGCCGTGCTGAAGCGCTGCATCCCCGGATGCGAGGAGCTGGAGAAGGTGTCCGACACCGAGCTCAAGGCGAAGGTGGTGGCCAAGGTGGGGCCGGTGAAGGCCACCTTCCGCGGCACCGTCACCCTGAGCGACCTCACCCCGCCGGAGAGCTACCGCATTTCCGGGGAAGGGGAGGGCGGCGTCGCCGGCTTCGCCAAGGGCGGCGCCGTGGTCCGGCTCGCGGAGATCGAGGGCGGCACCACCCTGACCTATGAGGCGGAGGCGCAGATCGGCGGCAAGCTGGCCCAGCTCGGCCAGCGGCTCGTGGCCGGCACGGCCAAAAAGCTCGCCGACGGCTTCTTCAAGGACTTCGCCGCTGCGGTGGGCGGCGCGCCGGCGGGGGCCAGTGCCGCCGATGCCGCTGCGGAAGACGGTGGGGAGGCGGCAAAAGCGGGCTGATGGGCTATACCCATCGGCCTTTCCTCCTGTCGAAGCGTCGCTGCCGTGAAGATCGATCCCTTCCTGCCCGCCCTTCTCGCCGTCACCGCGCTGGCCTTCATCTGGCCCGCGCCCGGCGCCACTGGCGGTCCGCTCCACGCCGACCTCGCGGCCACCTTCGGCGTCGCCATCATCTTCTTCCTCTACGGCCTCTCCCTGCCCACCCGGCGGCTGCTGGAGAGCGCCACCCGCTGGGAGCTGCATCTGGTGGTGCAGCTTTCCACCTTCGTGCTGTTCCCGCTGGTGGTGATCCTGGCGGCGCCGCTGCTCGGCCGCACCTTGCCGGAGGCGGTGGTGGTGGGCTTCGTCTTCCTGGCGGCGCTGCCGTCCACCGTGTCGTCGTCAGTGGCCATGACGTCGCTGGCGGGGGGCAACGTGCCGGTGGCGATCTTCAACGCCTCGGTCTCCAGCCTCATCGGCGTGTTCGTGACCCCGCTGATCATGGCGTGGTACCTCAACGCCACCGGCGGCGGGCTGGCGCTGGGCGACGTGATCGTCAAGCTGATCCTGCTGGTGATCCTGCCGCTGGCGGTGGGGCAGGCGCTCCGGCCGCTGCTGATCGCCCAGGTGGAGCGGCACAAGACGCTGGTGCGCCTCGCCGACCGGGCGCTGATTCTCGCCATCGTCTACAACGCCTTCTGCGACAGCATGATCGGCGGCGTGTGGAGCGGGAAGAGCCCGCTGCTGCTGGTGGAGATGGTGACGGGAACGCTCGTCCTATTCGCCGTCGTCTACCTGCTGGTGAGGCTGGTGTGCCGGCTGCTCGGCTTCGACGAGCCGGACACGGTGGCGGTGCTGTTCTGCGCCTCGAAGAAGTCGCTCGCCACCGGCCTTCCCATGGCGCGGGTGATGTTTGGCGCCTCGCCCCAGCTGTCGCTGATCATCGCGCCGATCATGATCTACCACTTCGCGCAGCTCGTGATCATCGGCATCATCGCCGGCCAGATGGGCGGGCGGAAGGCGGCCGAGACGGCGCGGGAGGAGGCCCCCTGAGGCCTCCCTCAAAAGTTGAACGCGCCTTGACCGGACCCGTTGCCCGCCGCACACTGGAAGCATTGAAAAAAGCCCTGATGGGCCGAACGACGCGGTGAAAAGCCAGCGCATCTCAAGGGCCTTGCGCCCGGCGGAGGAAATGCATGACGAACCTCGCCACTCCAGCCTCTCCCCCCAAGAGTGAAACGGTTCACGTGAGTTTGACCGTCAACGGCAAGCCGGTGACGGTGGAGGTCGACCCGAGGACGCTCCTCGTCCAGCTGCTGCGCGACCATCTCCTGCTCACCGGCACCCATGTGGGGTGCGACACCAGCCAGTGCGGCGCCTGCGTGGTGCTGATGGACGGCGATGCGGTGAAGTCCTGCACCGTGCTCGCGGCCCAGGCCGACGGCGCCAGCGTCACCACCATCGAGGGCCTCGCCGCGGGCGGCACGCTCCACCCCATGCAGGAAGCCTTCCGCGAGAATCACGGCCTGCAGTGCGGCTTCTGCACCCCGGGCATGATCATGACGGCGGTGGACCTCGTGGCCCATCACGGCCCGGGCCTCACCGAGCAGCAAATCCGCGAGGGGCTGGACGGCAACCTCTGCCGCTGCACCGGCTACCACAACATCGTCAAGTCGATCGCGGCGGGCGCACAGGCCATGGCCGGCGGCTCGGGAAGCGGCGCCAAGGTGGCGGCGGAATAGGATCCGCCGTCGCCGGGATCGATGCTCGGGTGCCGGGACGGCAGGGACGTGCCGTCGGAGTGGTATCTTGCCACCCGTTGCCCATGCCTCTGCCGATCCGCAGCGGCCCCGCCCGTCCGCCGCGCCAGGCGCGCCCCGCCGCACCGCACCGTTGCCACGCAAGATGAACGCCGCGCCGGGGCCGACCCCGGAGGCCGTCGCAAATCCAAGGGGAGGACCCCCATGACCGCAACCGACGCCAGCGCTTTCAGCACCGTCACGCCCATCGGCGCCGCCGTGCGCCGCAAGGAGGACCACCGCTTCCTCACCGGCAAGGGCCGCTATACCGACGATTTCAGCCGGCCGGGCCAGACCTTCGCCTATTTCCTGCGCTCGCCCCACGCCCATGCCGCGATCCGCTCCATCGACGTGAGCGCCGCCAGGGCCATGCCGGGCGTGGTGGACATCCTTACCGGGGCGGATCTCGCCGAGGACAAGATCGGCGATCTCATCTGCGGCTGGATGATCCATTCCAAGGACGGCAGCCCCATGAAGATGGGCTCCCATCCGGCCCTCGCGAAGGGCAAGGTGCGCTATGTGGGCGACCACGTGGCGGTGGTGATCGCCGAGAGCCTCCATCAGGCCAAGGATGCCGCCGCCGCCATCGCCGTGGACTACGAGGAGCTGCCCGTGGCGGCCGGCCTCGCCACGGCGCAGGAGGCCGGCGCGCCGCAGCTCCACGACATCGCGCCCCGCAACACCGCCTTCGAGTGGGAGCTGGGCGACAGGGCTGCCACCGAAGCCGCCTTCGCCAAGGCGGTGCGGGTGGTCAGCCTCGACCTCGTGAACAACCGCCTCGCGCCCAACGCCATGGAGCCGCGCGCCGCCATCGGCGAATACGATGCCGGCGACGAGGCCTACACCTTGTGGACCACGACGCAGAATCCCCACGTGGCGCGCCTCGTGCTGTCCGCCTTCGTCGGCATCGCCCCCGAGCACAAGCTCCGGGTGATCGCCCCGGACGTGGGCGGCGGCTTCGGCTCCAAGATCTTCCTTTATGCCGAGGAGACGGTCTGCGCCTGGGCCTCGAAGCGGGTGGGCCGGCCTGTGAAATGGACGGCGGAGCGCTCGGAATCCTTCCTCTCCGACGCCCATGGCCGGGACCACCTCACCCATGCCGAGCTCGCCCTCGACGCCGGCGGCCGGATCCTCGGCTTCCGGGTCCACACCAGGGCGAACATGGGCGCGTATCTTTCCACCTTCGCCTCGTCGATCCCGACCTATCTCTACGGCACGCTGCTGTCCGGCCAGTACGACATGCCGGCGATCTATTGCGAGGTGGACGCGGTCTATACCAACACCGCGCCGGTGGATGCCTATCGCGGTGCCGGGCGGCCCGAGGCCACCTTCCTGGTGGAGCGCATCATGGAGAAGGCGGCGCGCGAACTGGGGGAGGACCCGGCCGAGTTCCGCCGCAAGAACTTCATCACGAAATTCCCCCACCAGACGCCGGTGATCCTCAATTACGACACCGGCGATTATGCCGCCTCCCTCGACAAGGCCATGCAGATGGCCGACATCGCGGGCTTTCCCGCCCGCAAGGCGGAGGCGGCACGGCGCGGCAGGCTGCGCGGCATCGGCTATTCGGCTTACATCGAGGCGTGCGGGCTGGCGCCGTCCTCGGCGGTGGGCTCGCTGGGCGCGGGCGTCGGCCTGTGGGAGAGCGCGGAGGTGCGGGTGAACCCCACCGGCAACGTGGAGGTGCTCACCGGCTCCCACAGCCACGGGCAGGGGCATGAGACCACCTTCGCCCAGCTCGTCTCCGCGCGGCTCGGCATTCCCATCGACCAGGTGACCATCGTGCACGGCGACACCGACAAGGTGCAGTTCGGCATGGGCACCTATGGCTCGCGCTCGGGCGCGGTGGGCATGTCGGCCATCGTGAAGGCGCTCGACAAGGTGGAGGCCAAGGCCAGGAAGATCGCCGCCTATCTGCTCGAAGCCTCGGAAGGCGACATCGAGTTCAAGGACGGCAAGTTCACCGTGGCCGGCACCGACCGGGCGGTGCCCTTCGCCGAGGTGGCGCTCGGCGCCTACACCGCCCACAAATTCCCGACCTCGGAGATCGAGCCGGGGCTGAAGGAGGGGGCGTTCTACGACCCCATCAACTTCACCTTCCCCGCCGGCTGCCATATCTGCGAGGTGGAGGTGGACCCGGAGACCGGCGTCACCGACATCGTGAAGTTCACGGCGGTGGACGATTTCGGCGTGGTCATCAATCCGATGATCGTCGAAGGCCAGGTTCACGGCGGCATCGCCCAGGGCATCGGCCAGGCGCTGCTGGAAGGGGTGACCTATGATTCCGACGGCCAGCTCGTGACCGGCTCCTACATGGACTACACCATGCCGCGGGCCGACGACGTGCCGCGCTTCGACGTGGGCCTGACGGAAACCCGCTGCACCACCAATCCGCTCGGCATCAAGGGCTGCGGCGAGGCCGGCGCCATCGCCGCCCCGGCCGCGGTCATCAATGCCATGACCGACGCGCTCGGCACCGAGGACGTGCCCATGCCCGCCACCCCTGCCACCGTCTGGCGCATCTGCGAGGCTCAGGCCGCCGCCCGCCGGGCCGCCGAATAGGAGGAGCTGCCATGTATTCCTTCCATTATCGCCGCCCCACGGCCCTCAACGAGGCGCTCGCAGTGCTGCACGCCGATAGCGAGGCCAAGATGCTGGCCGGCGGGCAGACCCTCATCCCTACCCTGAAGCAGCGCCTCGCCCAGCCGACGGCGCTGGTGGACCTCTCGCGCATCGCCGGGCTCTCGGGCATCCAAAAGACGGCGGAGGGCGTCACCATCGGCGCCATGACCCATCATGCGGATGTGGCGCGCTCGCCTATCGTGCGGGAGGTCATTCCGGCGCTGGCCGACCTTGCGGGCCAGATCGGCGATGCCGCGGTGCGCAACCGCGGCACGCTGGGCGGCTCGCTCGCCAACAACGATCCCACCGCCGATTATCCCGCCGCCGTGCTGGCGCTCAACGCGGTGGTGAGCACGGACCACCGCTCCATCCCTGCCGATGCCTATTTCCAGGGCCTGTTCGAGACGGCGCTGGAGGAGGGCGAGATCATCGTGGCGGTGGAGTTCCCGCAGGTGGACAAGGCGGCCTACGCCAAGTTCCGCAATCCCGCCTCGCGCTATGCCATGGCCGGGGTGTTCGTGGCGAAGACCGCCGCGGAGGTGCGGGTGGCGGTGACCGGGGCCGGGCAGTCGGGCGTCTTCCTGTGGGAGGAGGCGGGCGACGTCCTCGCCTCCGATTTCTCGCCCGCCGCGGTGGACAAGCTGGCGCTCGACCCCTCCGACCTGATGAGCGACCTGCACGGCAGCGCCGAATATCGCGCCCAGCTGGTCAAGGTCATGACCAAGCGGGCCGTGGCCTCCATTGCCTGACCTGCCACAGCAGGCACGGCGCCCGTTCGCGGCGCCGTGCCGGCTCGCGCGCCGGTGGCCGGTGCGCTATGGCTGGAGCAGCGCGCGCCCCCGCAGCGGGGGCCAGCCGGCGCGACCGGGGGACCATGAGCCGACCTGCCGACAGCACCTTTCCCAAGGCGCGCGTGGATGCCCTCAGCGATGGCGTCTTCGCCTTCGCCATGACGCTGCTGGTGCTGAATATCAGCCTGCCCGACGACCTGGAGATCGCCACTTCCGGCGCGCTGATCGCCCATCTGGGCGGGTTGTGGCATCCCGCGCTGACCTATCTCATCAGCTTTCTCGTGCTGGGCGCCTTCTGGCGCAGCGGCGTCGCGCTGCGGCCGAGCAGCGAGGTGGTGAGCGCGGGCGTGGTCCAGCTCGGCCTGCTGCTGCTGTTCTTCGTGACGCTGGTGCCGTTCTCCTCCGGCCTCGTGGGACGCTTTGGGGTGTTCGCGCCGGCCGTGCTTGCCTATGCGGCGAACATGGTGGCGCTGGCGGCCGTCTCCATCGCCATCCGTTATTTCGATGTGCCGCCGGAGCGCCGGTCGTTGCTTGCGGCGGCCGGGCCGAAACTGCCATTGTTCCTGGTCTCGGTGGCGCTGTCCGTGTTCATCGCTTTCGTCGCGCCGCGCTACGCCATGTTCGCCTACCTGCTCAACGGTGCCCCACGGCTGCCCGGCTGGCCCTCCCGCGGCTATGGCGGGGAGGGGTGAGGCATCCGGTTGCCGCTGCGCTCGGGCGGGATGCGGCGATCCGCCGGCCCGCCCTTCTGCTCAGCACCGCATCCCGCCGCGCTCCCTCACCGCGGGCCGCCGCTGCCTGCGGCGAGGCTGGCGCCGAGCGCCGCCTTGAGATCGGCGCCCGGATCGATGCCGCTCACCGTGGCGACGCGGCGCAGGGTGCCCTGGCCCACCGCGAACGCATCGGCGGAGATCCAGCTTCCGCTGCCCGCCGAGCGGGTCACCACGATGAGCAAAGTCTCCCCTCCTGGCGCCAGGGCGCTCCAGTCGAGCCGCTGGAGCGTGCCGTCGCGCGGCAGCACCTGCCCGGTCACGAAATCGTCGGTGGGAAACTCGCGGCTGGTCATGCGGTAGAGCCGCACGGCATAGCTGCCCACGGAGGCAGCCTCCTTCGGACCTTCCGCCACCACCACGAACTGGCCATCGGGCGCCTGCGAGGTGAGCACCTTGGCATCCTCGACGAGGGTCGGCGAGGCCGCCAGCGCCGCCGAGCCGGACAGCGCCCCGGCGAGGGCGAGGACCAGCCGCAGCATCGGGTTTCCTGCCGGCCGTCCGGTTCGAGGCACGACGCCGCGCCTCGCGGCACCCATCGGCACGATCATGGTTCCATCCCCTCGCTGGCGCGCCGGCTCCCTGCGGCGACGCGACCCTGCGCGCATCTTGGCGCGGCGCGGCCGGGATTCCAGCTTGCCGATGGGCTGCGATCGATCACAAGCTTGCGCGATGGGGCGCGTCCCGCCCGACCCGAGAGGAGGATGCCATGACCGCCGCACCCGCGCTTCCGTCCTCCATCGATGCCAC
>JAFIHR010000373.1 GCA_017849325.1 Xanthobacter autotrophicus
CCGCCAAGCCGGAGAACACCGGCGAGGCCGCGGCCAAGAAGACCATGGCGGATGGCAGCGCCTCCGCCGACGCCGGTTCCGATGCGGACAATGGTCCGCGCACCGGCTCGGGTCCCCAGTTCCGCGCCCCGGTGCGCGGCCGGGTGATCGCGAGCTTCGGTCCCAAGCCCGGCGGCGCCCGCAACGACGGCGTGAACTTCGCCGTGCCGGAAGGCACCGCGGTGCGCGCCGCCGAGGACGGCGAGGTGGCCTATGCCGGCAACGAGCTGAAGGGCTATGGCAATCTGGTGCTCATCAAGCACTCGAACGGCTATGTCACCGCTTATGCCCACAACAGCGAGCTCGACGTGAAGCGCGGCGACACCGTGCGGCGCGGCCAGATCATCGCCAAGGCGGGCCAGAGCGGCAACGTCACCACGCCGCAGCTCCATTTCGAGATCCGCAAGGGCTCCCAGCCGGTGGATCCGGGCAGCTACGTGGCCGGCCTCTGAGCCGCCCAAGACCTCCCGAGGCTGCGGCCGGGGCAACCCGGCCGCTTTTTTGTCCGCGCCCCGCAATCCTGGGGGTGGGCGCGGGGCGGCCCGTCTTGCGCCTTGACGGGGGCAGGGGCCGCCCATAAGCCCATTTCATGACTTCGAGCGCCTTCATCACCGGCCTCGCCGGCGTCAAGCTTGCCCCGTCGGAGCGCGCCTTCCTCAAATCGGCCGCGCCCTGGGGCCTCATCCTGTTCGCCCGCAACGTGGACAAGCCGGATCAGGTCTATGGCCTCGTCAACGACGCGCGCGACGCGCTCGGCTGGTGCGCCCCGGTGCTGATCGACCAGGAGGGCGGACGGGTGCAGCGCCTGGGCCCGCCCCATTGGCCCGCCTATCCGCCGGCGGAGCCCTTCGGCGCGCTTTTCCGGCGCGAGCCGGAGGCGGCGCTGGAGGCGGTGCGGCTGAACTCCCGCGCGCTGGCGGGCGACCTTCATCCCCTCGGCATCGACGTGGACTGCCTGCCGGTGGCGGACCTGCGCCATCCCGACGGCCACGGCATCATCGGCAACCGCGCCTATGGCGATGCGGTGGAGCCGGTGGTGGAGCTGGGCCGGGCGGCGGCGGAAGGGCTGCTGGACGGCGGCGTGCTGCCGGTGCTGAAGCACATTCCCGGTCACGGCCGGGCGCCGGCCGACAGCCACGAGCGGCTGCCCCGGGTCAGCGCCTCGAAGGAGGAGCTGGTGCCGAACGACTTCGCCGCGTTCAAGGCGCTCAACGACCTGCCCCTCGGCATGACCGCCCACGTGGTCTACGAGGCCTATGATCCCGACAGCCCCGCCACCACCTCCGCCATCATGATGAACGAGGTGATCCGCGGCCTCATCGGCTTCGACGGCCTGCTGATGACCGATGATCTCTCCATGGGCGCGCTCGCCGGCAGCTTCGCCCAGCGGTCCCGGTCCGCGCTGAAGGCCGGCTGCGATCTCCTCCTCCACTGCAACGGCAGGATGGAGGAGATGGAGCAGGTCGCCGCCGAGGCGCCGCAGCTCGCCGGCAAGGCGCTGGAGCGGGCCGACAAGGCCCTTGCCCTGCGCCGCCCGCCCGATGCGGTGGATGGCGCCGCCCTGCGCGCCCGGGTGGCCGAGCTCATCGGCGCAGCGGTGTGACCATGGCGGGCGGGGCGGGTTCCGATTTCACCGACCCCGGCCTTGAGGCGGAGCTTGCCGCGCGAGGCGACAGCGCCTTCGTCGTGGACCTCGACGGGTTCGAGGGCCCGCTCGACCTGCTGCTCGCCCTGGCCCGCACCCAGAAGGTGGACCTGGCGCGCATTTCCATCCTGGCGCTGGCCGACCAGTATCTCGCCTTCATCGAGGAAGCGCGGCGCGGCCGGCTGGAGCTGGCGGCGGACTATCTCGTCATGGCGGCGTGGCTCGCCTATCTGAAGTCGCGCCTGCTGCTGCCGGTGCCGCCCAAGGAGGAGGGGCCGAGCGCCGAAGAGCTGGCGGCGGCGTTCGCCCGGCGGCTCAAGCATCTGGAGCGCATCCGCGAGGCTTCCGCCCAGCTCATGGCCCGTGCCCAGCTCGACCGCGACGTGTTCGCCCGCGCGCTGCCGGAGGAGAACGAGGCGCCGTCCGGGCCGGTGACCTACACCGCCAGCCTGTTCGACCTGCTCGCCGCCTATTCGCGCCAGCGGCAGACCAAGGCGCTGTCCTTCGTGACCCTGAAGGTGAGGGCGGTCTGGTCACTGCAGGAGGCGCGCTCCCGCCTGGAGCGGCTCATCGGCGGGACGGCCGGGGACTGGATGCGCCTCGACCAGTTCCTGATCGACTTTCTGGCCGAGCCGGAGCAGCGGGCCACCGCGCTCGCCTCCAGCTTCTCGGCCACGCTGGAAATGGTGCGCGAGGGGATCATCGACCTGCGCCAGGACGCGCCCTTCGCCCCCCTCTGGGTGCGCGCCAGGGACGACGACGCGCCGCCCTCCGGAGACGGGCCGTGAGCGGCGAGCGGCGCCGCCCCGGCGACAGGAAGCGCGTCGCCCCCCGCGTCGATCTGTTCGACGAGCGCCCCGAGGACGAGCGCGCCGCCGCTCTGGCGCGGGACCTGCGGGTGATCGAGGCGCTGCTGTTCACCTCCGCCAGGCCGCTCGATGCCGCGATGCTGGCCGCGCACCTGCCGCCGGAGGCCGACGTCGCCGCCCTCATGGATACGCTCGCCGCCGATTACGCCCGGCGCGGCGTCAATGTGGTGAAGGCGGCGGGCGGCTGGATGCTGCGCACCGCCCCCGACCTCGCCCCGGTGGTGGCCGCCCGCGCGCCGGAGCCGCGCAGGCTCTCCCGCGCCGCCATCGAGGTGCTGGCCATCGTCGCCTACCACCAGCCGGTGACGCGGGCGGAGATCGAGGAGATCCGCGGCGTCTCCACCTCCAAGGGCACCCTCGACGTGCTGCTGGAGACCGGATGGGTGCGCCTGCGCGGCCGGCGCAAGTCGCCCGGACGGCCGGTGACCTATGGCACGACGCCGGCCTTCCTCATCCAGTTCGGGCTGGACACGGTGCAGGACCTGCCGGGCCTCGACGAGCTGAAGGGAGCAGGGCTGCTCGACGCGCGCCTGCCGGGGGGCTTCGCCATTCCGCTCCCGTCCGACGACCCGCACCTGCACGACGACGAGGAGCCGCTGGAGGCCGAGCCCCTGGACTTCACCTTGTCCCCGCCGCCGCAGGACGACGACGACGGCGAGCCGGACTGAGGGGCAGGCCGCCGCGGGGGGGGGGGGGCGGTCCCGCGAAAGTGATTGCGGCCAAGGCAGAGTGGCAAGGGCAGGGGCGCCGCCGGTCGCTCGCCTTGGGGTGGATGGCGCGGCAAAGGGCGCCGGGGCGCCATTCTTGTTTTCGCCGCAGCGGGCGCCTAGTGTCGTCGCCTGAATAATGCCCGCCCCTCGCGCCGGGCGAAAAATGCTTCTGGAGGGTCTGAGATGGGTTCGTTGAGCATCTGGCACTGGATCATCGTGCTGGCCGTGGTGCTCCTGCTGTTCGGTCGCGGCAAGGTCTCCGATCTGATGGGCGACGTGGCGAAGGGCATCAAGTCCTTCAAGAAGGGCCTCGCCGAGGACGACGAGCCCGCGAAGACGCCGGCCGAGCCCCCGCGCGCGGTGCCGCACCAGTCCACCAGCGCCACCGAGGCCGAGAAGAAGCCCGTCTGAGACGGGCCCCTTTCCCCACTCTTTGAGGGCGGCGGCTCGTCCGTCGGCTTGAGGCCGTCATGTTCGATATCGGGTGGTCCGAGCTGATGCTGATCGGCATTGTCGCGCTGATCGTCATCGGTCCCAAGGAGCTGCCGTCGGTGCTGCGCACCGTGGGGCGCACCGTCACCAAGATGCGGCGCATGGCCGCCGACTTCCAGGGCCAGTTCCAGGATGCCCTTAGGGAAGCTGACATCGCGGACATGCGCAAGGAGATCCGCGACGTGGAGGCGAGCGCCCGATCCTCGCTGCAGGAGGCGGCCAGCGTGCCGGACACCTCGCCGCTGAGCAGCATCTCCAAGAGCGATCTGTTCGACCCGCTGAAGGAGATCCGCGAGGAGATCCAGGCCACCCTGCAGCGCACCGCGCCGGCAGCGGGCGCCTCGGCGGCGGTGGCCGGTGCGGCCGCATCCGAAGCGCCGGCGGCCCCCGGCGATGTCCCGCCGCCCGCGCTCGCCAGCTCCGAGCCGGCGCCGCCGCTGCCCGATCCGGTCTTCTCCGCGCCCGAGGCGGAGCCGCTTCCCCTTCCTCCGACGGACCAGGGCGCGCCGCCCGCGCCCAAGGCCCTGCCATGACCGGCGTCTCCCTGACCCGCGTTGTCGCGACCGGCGGCGCCGCCGGCCCTGCCGCGACCTGCCCCCGCCTGACGGTTCCGTCCTCCAAGAGCGCGCGATGACCGACGACGATATCGACGCCTCGAAGGCTCCCCTCATCGATCACCTGATCGAGCTGCGCGCGCGGCTCATCAAGTCGCTGCTGGCGTTTCTGGTGGCGTTCTTCCTGTGCTTCATGTTCGCCAAGCAGATCTACAACATCCTGCTCTGGCCCTATGAATTCGCCTCCGGCTTCGCGCCGGGCATCAAGCTCATCTACACGGCGCCGCAGGAATTCCTCTTCACCCAGATCAAGCTCGGCATGTTCGGGGCGGCATTCCTCTCGTTCCCCATCGTGGCGACGCAGGTCTACATGTTCGTGGCGCCGGGGCTCTACAAGCACGAGAAGGCGGCCTTCCGGCCCTATCTCATCGCCACGCCCATCTGCTTCCTTCTGGGGGCGGCCTTCGTCTATTTCGTCGCC
>JAFIHR010000374.1 GCA_017849325.1 Xanthobacter autotrophicus
CCGATTGAGGGGGAACGCCGGATGGCCCTTGAGACGTTCTATGAAGTCATGCGGCGGCAGGGCATCACCCGCCGCTCCTTCCTGAAATACTGCTCGCTCACCGCCGCCGCCCTCGGCCTCGGCCCCGAGTTCGCGCCCAAGATCGCCTATGCCATGGAGACCAAGCCGCGCACCCCGGTGCTCTGGCTCCACGGCCTGGAATGCACCTGCTGCTCGGAGAGCTTCATCCGCTCGGCCCATCCCCTGGCCAAGGATGTGGTGCTCTCCATGATCTCGCTCGATTACGACGACACCCTCATGGCCTCCGCCGGCCATCAGGCCGAGGCCATCCTCGACGAGGTGATGACCAAGTATAAGGGCAACTACATCCTCGCCGTGGAGGGCAATCCGCCGCTCAACGAGGATGGCATGTACTGCATCATCGGCGGCAAGCCCTTCGTGGACCAGCTCAAGAAGGTGGCCACCGACGCCAAGGCCATCATCTCCTGGGGCTCCTGCGCCTCCTACGGCTGCGTGCAGGCGGCCCGGCCCAATCCCACCAAGGCCACCCCGGTGCACGAGGTGATCTTCGACAAGCCCATCATCAAGGTGCCCGGCTGCCCGCCCATCGCCGAGGTGATGACCGGCGTCATCACCTACATGCTCACCTTCGACCAGATGCCCGCCCTCGACCGCCAGGGCCGGCCGAAGATGTTCTATTCCCAGCGCATCCACGACAAATGCTATCGCCGGCCCCACTTCGACTCCGGGCAGTATGTGGAGCATTTCGACGACGAGGGCGCGCGCCGCGGCCACTGCCTCTACAAGGTGGGCTGCAAGGGCCCGACCACCTACAACGCCTGCTCCACCATCCGCTGGAACGACGGCGTGTCCTTCCCCATCCAGGCGGGCCACGGCTGCATCGGCTGCTCGGAGGACGGCTTCTGGGACAAGGGCTCCTGGTACGCCCGCCTCGCGGATCTCAAAGGCTCGGGCTTCGGCGTGGAAGCCAATGCGGACCAGGTGGGCCTCGTGGCCGCCGGCGTGGTGGGCGGCGCGGTGGCGGTCCATGCCGCCGTCAGCGCCCTGAAGCGCGCCCAGCACAAGCACACCGACACCACTAACGCCGATCAGGGAGGCGAGAAGTGAGCATCCAGACGCCCAACGGCTTCACCCTCGACACCTCCGGCAAGCGCATCGTCGTCGATCCCATCACCCGTATCGAAGGCCACATGCGCTGCGAGGTGAACGTCGACAGCAACAACGTCATCCGCAACGCGGTCTCCACCGGCACCATGTGGCGCGGCCTCGAGGTGATCCTCAAGGGCCGCGACCCGCGCGACGCCTGGGCCTTCGTGGAGCGCATCTGCGGCGTGTGCACGGGCTGCCATGCGCTGACCTCGGTGCGGGCGGTGGAGGATGCGCTCGGCATCACCATCCCCAACAACGCCTATCTGATCCGCGAGATCATGGCGAAGGTGCTGCAGTGGCACGACCATGTGGTCCATTTCTATCACCTGCACGCGCTCGACTGGGTGAACCCGGTCAATGCGCTCAAGGCGGACCCCAAGGCCACCAGCGTCCTGCAGCAGTCCATCTCGGCGCATTCGAAGTCTTCGCCGGGCTATTTCCGCGATGTGCAGAACCGGCTGAAGAAGTTCGTGGAGAGCGGCCAGCTCGGTATCTTCAAGAACGGCTATTGGGACAATCCGGCCTATCTCCTGCCCCCCGAAGCCGACCTCATGGCGGTGACCCATTATCTGGAGGCGCTCGACTTCCAGAAGGAGATCGTCAAGGTCCACACCATCTTCGGCGGCAAGAACCCGCATCCGAACTATCTGGTGGGCGGCGTGCCCTGCGCCATCAACATGGACGGCGACATGGCCGCCGGCGCCCCGCTCAACATGGAGCGGCTCAACTTCGTGAAGCTGAAGCTTCAGGAAGCCTTCGAATTCTCCCAGAACGTCTATGTGCCGGACGTGATCGCCATCGCCTCTTTCTACAAGGGCTGGCTCTACGGCGGCGGCATCTCGGGCCAGAACGTGCTGGACTATGGTGACTACGCCGCCATCCAGGGCCAGAAGAAGACCGACCGCCTGCCCGGCGGCGTCATCCTCAACGGCAATTGGGACGAGATCCACCCCATCGATCCGCGCGATCCCGAGCAGGTGCAGGAGTTCGTGACCCACTCCTGGTATACCTACGGCGATGCCAATGCGGAGAAGGGCCTCCATCCCTGGGACGGCATCACCGAGCCGCAGTACAAGCTCGGCCCGAACGCCAAGGGCACGCGCACCAACATCGTCGAGATCGACGAGAGCGCGAAATATTCCTGGATCAAGTCGCCGCGCTGGAAGGGCAATGCCTGCGAGGTGGGCCCGCTGGCCCGCTACATCCTCGCCTATGCCCACGGGGTCGACTACGTGAAGGGGCAGGTGGACGAGGCGCTCGGCCAGTTCAACACCCTGGCCGGCACCCAGCTCACCGCGAAGCAAGCGCTGCCCTCCACCATCGGCCGCACCCTCGCCCGGGCGCTGGAGGCGCACTATTGCGCCAAGATGATGCTGGACGATTTCGGCGCCCTCATCGCCAACATCAAGGCCGGCGACACCTCCACCGCCAACATGGAGAAGTGGGACCCGGCGACCTGGCCGAAGGAGGCCAAGGGCGTCGGCACCGTGGCGGCGCCGCGCGGCGGCCTCGGCCACTGGATCAAGATCAAGGACGGGCGGATCGAGAACTACCAGTGCGTGGTGCCCACCACCTGGAACGGCGGGCCGCGCGATCCCAAGGGCAACATCGGCGCGTTCGAGGCCTCGCTGATGAACACCCCCATGCAGCGCCCGGAGGAGCCAGTCGAGATCCTGCGCACGCTGCACTCGTTCGACCCGTGCCTCGCCTGCTCCACCCATGTGATGTCCGACGACGGCGAGGAACTCGCCCGCGTCACCGTGCGCTAGGGAGGCACGCTTATGGACGCCACCGTGAACGAGCGCCCCCTCGGGGGCCGGGAGACGCCACCGCCCCCTGCCGCCGGCGGGGAAACGCGGCTCTCCACCGTCTATGTCTATGAGGCGCCGGTGCGCCTGTGGCACTGGGTGAATGCGCTGAGCATCGTCGTCCTGTGCATCACCGGCTACTTCATCGGCTCGCCCCTGCCGACGCTCTCGGGCGAGGCCAGCGCCCACTTCCTGATGGGCACCATCCGCTTCGTCCATTTCTCCGCGGGCTACGTGCTGGCCATCGGCTTCCTCGGGCGGATCATCTGGGCCTTCTTCGGCAACAAATACGCCCGCGAGCTCTTCACCTTCCGCTTCTGGAGCCCGACCTTCTGGCGCGGCCTGTTCGCCGAGGTGCAGTGGTATGCCTTCATCAAGCCGCGGCCGCTGAAGTTCGTGGGGCATAACCCGCTGGCCCAGTTCTTCATGTTCTGGGTGATGGTGGTGGGCCTCGCCTTCATGATCGTCTCGGGCTTCGCCCTCTATTCCGAGGGGGCCGGGCCGGGCTCCTGGCAGGACCGGATGTTCGGCTGGGTGATCCCGCTGGTGGGCGGCTCCATGCAGCTCCACACCCTGCATCACCTCGGCATGTGGATGATCATCCTGTTCGTGATCATCCACGTCTATTCGGTGATCCGCGAGGACATCATGTCCCGCCAGACCATGATCTCCGCCATGACCAACGGCTACCGCTCCTTCCGCGACGACGATCCGCAATAGGGGCCGGGATACGGGGAATGCGACGGGCGCGGTGCAAGCCGCGCCCGTTCCCGTTTCGGAGCGGGGACGGCCAAGGCCGGACCAGCCGCCACACCCTCCAATCCTCCGATTGGAATCCTTTCTTCCGATTTTTCGATTTTTTGCTAGGCTTCATTCCAGATCATGATTTTCCGCCCGGGTCGCGCCGCGACCTCGCGCAGCAGAATCAACGCCTCGGAGCCCTCCCCCGGCCCTGGCACGCTCCTTGAATTGAAAGCCTTCCAATAAGCGGCCTCAGACCGCCCTTGGGGGAGACAGACAAAGAGGGATGCGTCGCATGGACGACGAAGGAAAAGTCGCGCGCATTTTGGTGCTTGGCATCGGCAACATCCTCTGGGCCGACGAAGGGTTCGGCGTCCGGGTGGTGGAAGCGCTCGATCGTGCCCATGCGTTCCCCGAGACCGTTACTCTGCTCGACGGCGGCACCCAGGGCCTCTACCTCCTGCCCTATCTGGAGGAGGCCGACGGCGTGATCATCGCCGACGCGGTGGATTACGGCCTTGCCCCCGGCACCCTGCACATCCTTGCCGACGAGGAGGTGCCGAAAGTGCTCGCCACCCGCAAGGTGAGCCTCCACCAGACCGGCTTCCAGGAGATCCTCGGCCTGCTCGCCTTGCGCGGCCACGTGCCGGAGCGCCTCGTGCTGGTGGGCGTGCAGCCGGCGCTGCTGGACGATTACGGCGG
>JAFIHR010000375.1 GCA_017849325.1 Xanthobacter autotrophicus
CGCCGTGCGCCAGCCGGCGCGGGCGAGGCGGATGCCGAGATCGGCATCCTCGGTGACGTTGAAGGGGTCCCAGGCCCCCACCTGCTCCAGCACGTCGCGGCGGAAATGGTTGGAGGTGCCGCCCAAGAGGATCGGCAGGCCAAGGCCGGCGAGCACCGGCAGGAGCACGTCGAACTGGCCGGCATATTCCGCCTGGAAATGGCCGCTGATCCAGCTTTCCTCGCCATTGTCCACGGCGAGCCGCGCCTGCACGCATGCCACGTCCCGCCCGCCGGCGCGGAAGGCGGCGAGCGCCCGGCGGAGTTGGTCGGGCTCCGGCTCGTCCTCGGCGTCGTAGATCGCCACATACTGGCCGCGGGCGAAGGCGAGCGCCACGTCGAGGGCCTTGGGCTTGGTGCGCGGTCCGCGATTGGCCACCGCCACCTCCTCCATGAAGGCGGGCAGGCGCGTGGCGGCAATGGCGGCGCGGGTCTCGTGGTCGTCCGCCTCCACCACCAGCTTGATGTCGAGCTTTTCCGGCGGATAGTCGAGGGCGGAGAGCGCCGTCACCAGGCGCGGCACCACCGCCGCCTCGCGATAGAGCGGCACCAGGACCGAATAGACGGGAAGCCTGCGCTCCTCCAGATCGAGCTCGGGATCCTCCGGCGGCGTGTAGGCGCAGCCGGCGAGGCGCAGCACGATCCACGACAGGAAGATCAGCGACAGCACCGCCTGCACCAGCAGGAGCGCCATCGCGGGATCGGCGAAGAACAGCCCGCCCAGCACCGTGGCACCGGCGGCAGCGCCGGCGATCACCAGGCGCAGGGGCCGGAGCGTCGCCGCCGACGCCGCGGGCCGGGCGGTGACGAGATCCGCGGTGGCCGCCTCCGCCAGCATCTCGCCGTGGGAGTCCATCAGGTGGCGGCGCAAAGCGGACGGCGCGATCAGGCGGGTGCGACGGGCGAGCCCCGGATCGGCCCGGAGCGCCCGCGCCACGCGCCGGACCGCGCGCCCCTGGACCGCAATGAAGCTGTCGGGAGGACCGTCCGGCCGCGCCTGCAGGGCAAGGCCGGTGCGCAGGAGGCCCCGGGCGGTCTCCCCATCGGGGACTTTCAGCGCCGCCGCATCGCCCACCGGGACGCCGAGGCGCGCGGCCAGCGCCCGGGTGGCATCGGCTTCCTCTACGACGCCCGCGGTCCTGAGCACCTCGTCGCCGCCCACACCGATTTCCCGTGCCCGGCGCGCCGCCTGTCGCAGGGTGGCGGGATCGACGACGCCCTCGAACGCGGCAAGCTCGACGGGCAGGCTTCCGGCAGCGGCGGGCGAAGGCGGGCCGGCCCATTGCGAATCGGCGTGAGCGCGCAGGGCGTAGCCGCGATCGGCAGACGGGCCGCGCGCGCCCGACAGGCCAGCACCGGACGTGCGCACGCCGGGCATGCTGGCACCCGACTTGCCGACACGCACCGCCTCCCCCACCATGGATCGTCCTCAGCCCTGCCTTTGTGCGGTGCAACCCTAACGTGATCTCGATGCCCCTTCCACTCCCCCGCCCAAGCTGCGCCTCTTTTGCCGCACCCCGGCCCGGCCGCATCCTCGCCGCCGTCCTCCTCGCGCTGGCGGCGAGCTTGCTGCCGATGGCCCCGGCCCGCTCCGCCGAGCGCCTCGGCCCCGCCGCCAATCTTCCGTCCGAGGCGCGCGGCGTCACCGTTCCCAATTTCTGGAACGTGGAGCGCCGCGTCGAGCGGCCGGATATCGCCACCGTGCCGAAGACGCTGCGCTTCCTGACCGCCGACGATTATCCCCCGTTCAATTTCATCGCCTCCGACGGCGCCCTGTCCGGCTTCAACGTGGATCTGGCGCGGGCCATCTGCGCCGAGCTGGAGGTGACCTGCGCCGTGCAGGCGGTGCCGTTCGATACCGTCGCCAGCGCCCTGGAGCAGGGTCGGGGCGATGCCGCCGTCGCCGGCCTCACCGCCACGCCGAACGCACGGGCGGTGCTCGACTTCTCCGACCGCTACCTCGGCACGCCGGCGCGCTTCGTCGCTTTGACCAGCAAGGCCAACATCAAGGCCGATCCGGAGGTGATCGCCACCAAGCGCGTCGGCGTGGTGAGCCGCACCGCCCACGAGGCCTATCTGCGGGCCTTCTTCAACGAGGCGGCGATCCGCCCCTTCGCCGATCTGAGAGGCGCCCAGGAGGCGCTGCGCAAGGGCGAGGTGGACCTCCTGTTCGGCGACGGCATCGCCCTGTCATTATGGCTCAACGGCGCGGATTCGGCCGCCTGCTGCGCCTTCGTGGGCGGCCCCTTCACCGAGAGCCGCTTCTTCGGCGACGGCTTCGCGGTGGCGGTCAAGGCGGGCAACGACCCGCTGCGCGCCGCCATCAACTATGCGCTCCAGCGCTTGTGGGAGAAGGGCACCTACACCGACCTCTACCTGCGCTGGTTCCCCATCAGCTTCTATTAGGCGCACCGGCGTCCGCCGCGCGTTGACGCCTCGGGCGCCGGTTCATAATGTCCGCCTCCTTTCAGGAGCCAATCATGAGCGAAGCCGCGCTTTCCCCCGCCACCCCCGAAGATCTCGCCGCCACCCTGAAGGTGCTGGCCGAGACCGCCGGCGCCTGGCCGTTCGAGGAAGCGCGCAAGCTGGTGGAACGGCTGAAGCGCACGCCGAAGGAGGAGGTGCTGTTCGAGACCGGCTACGGCCCCTCGGGCCTGCCGCATATCGGCACCTTCGGCGAGGTGGCGCGCACCACCATGGTGCGCCACGCCTTCCGCATCCTCACCGAGGACAAGGTGAAGACCCGCCTCGTCGCCTTCTCCGACGACATGGACGGCCTCAGGAAGGTGCCGGACAACGTCCCCAACAAGGAGATGCTGACCAAGGCGCTGGGCCTGCCGCTGACCAAGGTGCCCGACCCGTTCGGCACCCACGACAGCTTCGGCGCCCACAACAATGCGCGCCTGCACTCGTTCCTCGACGCCTTCGGCTTCGAGTACGAATTCATGTCGGCGAGCCAGTGCTATCTCTCGGGCCGGTTCGACGAGACCCTGCTGAAGGTGCTCGCCAACTATCAGAAGGTGATGGACATCATGCTGCCCTCGCTGCGCGAGGAGCGGGCGGCGTCCTATTCGCCCTTCCTGCCGGTGTGCCCGCGCACCGGGCGGGTGCTGCAGGTGCCGGTGCTGGAGCACGATCCGGCCCACGGCACCATCAGCTATGAGGATCCGGAGACCAAGGAGAAGGTCACCGTTCCGGTCACCGGCGGGCAGTGCAAGCTGCAGTGGAAGCCCGACTGGGCCATGCGCTGGGTGGCCATGGGTGTCGATTACGAGATGGCGGGCAAGGACCTCATCGATTCGGTGAAGCTTTCCGGCCAGATCGCCCGCGCGCTCGGCGCCGAGCCGCCGGAAGGCTTCAATTACGAGCTGTTCCTCGACGAGAAGGGGCAGAAGATCTCCAAGTCGAAGGGCAACGGCCTCTCCATCGAGGAGTGGCTCAGCTATGCCTCACCGGAGAGCCTTGCCCTGTTCATGTTCCAGTCGCCGCGCTCGGGCAAGCGGCTCTATTTCGACGTGATCCCACGCAACGTGGACGATTACTTCAACTTCCTCGCCAAGTACCCGGAGCAGGACTGGAAGCAGCGGCTCAACAATCCGGTGTGGCACATCCATGCGGGTGAGCCGCCCAAGGTGGACATGCCTGTGTCCTTCACCATGCTGCTCAACCTCGCGTCCGCCTCCAACACGGAAGACGAGAGCGTGCTGTGGGGCTTCCTCAACCGCCATGTGCCCGGCGTGTCGGCGCAGACCCATCCCAAGCTCGCCCAGCTGGTCGGCTATGCGGTGAAGTATTTCCACGACTTCGTGAAGCCGAACAAGGTGTTCCGCGCGCCCGATGAAGTCGAGCGCGCGGCGCTGGAAACGCTGGACGCGGCGCTTGCCACCCTGCCCGAGGGCGCGGACGCG
>JAFIHR010000376.1 GCA_017849325.1 Xanthobacter autotrophicus
GGAGCGGGGGCCGGCGTTCCCGATGCCGGACGACCGGACACGGCGCGAGGCGCGTCCGGTTCAAGAGCTGCGGGCCGGCACCGCCGGCCGGCCGGGACGTCGGAGGGCTGCGGGCCTGCCTTTCGCCGGCGCGCGCGGGAATCGGATCCGGGGAGGGAGCCCGCGGGGGGCTCAGTCTCGCCGATGCATCCGGGTCCAGGGCGCCGCCGAGGATGGGAAAGGCGGCCGGCGAGGATCGGTCCGGCGAGGATCGGTCCGGGGCCCGGGCCACCGGGGCGATGGTGCTTTCCGGCGGTTTCCGGGCAATGACGTACGTTAGGTGGGCTTTTGTCCGCTTGACGACGGGATTATGAAGAGTTTCGAGCGCCTCGGCCGGGGCACGCCACAAGCCGGGCCGAGGCGGAACGACGCATCGGGTCTTGCCCGTCCTCGGGCGTTTCCGGGCGTCGCACGAGTGGCGAATATGCGGCCTTGCGGCCCTCAGCTTTCCGCGCGGCACGCGCCTGGAGCGTGCGCACGGAGGGGGCGGGGCCCGGAGCCTTCTGGGACGAAACCCATGTCGCGCGCGGAACAGAACGACGTTTTTCTCAACACCTCCTTCCTCTACGGCGCCAATGCGGCCTGGATCGAGGATCTCTACGCCCGCTACGAGAAGGACCCGAACTCGGTGGATGCCGAGTGGCAGGCCTTCTTCGCCGGCCTGAAGGATGATCCCGGCCAGGTGATCGACAACGCCCGCGGCGCCTCCTGGAAGAAGGCCCACTGGCCGGTGCACGCCAATGGCGAGCTGGTCTCGGCCATGGATGGCCAGTGGATCGAGGTCGAGAAGGTCATCTCCGACAAGGTGAAGGCCAAGGGCCAGAAGGCCGGCGTCGAGCTCAGCGAAGCCGACGTGCAGCAGGCGACGCGCGATTCCGTCAAGGCGCTGATGATGATCCGCGCCTACCGCATGCGCGGCCACCTGCACGCCAACCTCGACCCGCTGGGCCTCACCCCGCCGCGCGAGGCGCCCGAGCTCGACCCGGTGTCGTACGGCTTCCACGAGGCCGACCTCGACCGCAAGATCTTCATCGACCACGTGCTGGGCATGGAATTCGCCACGGTGCGCGAGATGGTGGCCATCCTGCGCCGCACCTATTGCGCTGACGTGGGCGTCGAGTTCATGCACATCTCCTCGCCCGAGGAGAAGGCCTGGATCCAGGAGCGCATCGAGGGGCCGGACAAGGAGGTCTCCTTCACCCGCGAGGGCAAGCGCGCCATCCTCAACAAGCTGGTGGAGGCCGAGGGCTTCGAGAAGTTCCTCGACGTGAAGTACACCGGCACCAAGCGCTTCGGCCTCGACGGCGGCGAGAGCCTGATCCCGGCGCTGGAGCAGATCATCAAGCGCGGCGGCAACCTCGGCCTCAAGGAAATCGTGTTCGGCATGGCCCACCGCGGCCGCCTCAACGTGCTCACCCAGGTGATGGGCAAGCCGCACCGCGCGCTGTTCCACGAGTTCAAGGGCGGCTCCTGGACGCCGGATGACGTGGAAGGCTCGGGCGACGTGAAGTACCACCTCGGCGCCTCGTCCGACCGCGAGTTCGACAACAACAAGGTCCACCTGTCGCTGACCGCCAACCCGTCGCACCTCGAGATCGTCGATCCGGTGGTGCTCGGCAAGGCGCGCGCCAAGCAGGACCAGCTCGGCGATCCCGAGCGGGTGAAGGTGCTGCCGCTCATCCTGCACGGCGACGCCGCCTTCGCCGGCCAGGGCGTGGTGGCCGAGTGCCTCGGCCTCTCCGGCCTGAAGGGCCACCGCACCGGCGGCTCGCTGCACTTCATCATCAACAACCAGATCGGCTTCACCACCAATCCGCGCTACTCGCGCTCCTCGCCCTATCCGTCCGACGTGGCGAAGATGATCGAGGCGCCGATCTTCCACTGCAACGGCGACGATCCGGAAGCGGTGGTGTTCTGCGCCAAGGTGGCCATCGAGTTCCGCCAGCGCTTCCACAAGCCGGTGGTCATCGACATGTTCTGCTACCGGCGCTTCGGCCACAACGAGGGCGACGAGCCGGCGTTCACCCAGCCGAAGATGTATCAGGTGATCCGCAATCACCCGACCGTGCTGGAGCTCTACACCAAGAAGCTGGAATCCCAGGGCGTGGTCACCGCCGGCGAGGTGGACACCATGCGCGCCCAGTGGCGCGAGCGCCTGGAGGCCGAGTACGAGGCCGGCCAGGCCTACAAGCCCAACAAGGCGGACTGGCTCGACGGCCGCTGGGCCGGCCTCAAGGCCGCCCAGGAGGACGACGATCCGCGCCGCGGCAACACCGGCGTGCCGATGGACGAGCTGAAGGCCATCGGTGAGAAGATCACCCAGGTGCCCGAGGGCTTCCAGGTCCACCGCACCATCAAGCGCTTCCTCGACAACCGCAAGAAGGCGATCGAGACCGGCGCCGGCATCGACTGGGCGACCGGCGAGGCGCTGGCGTTCTGCTCGCTGCTGGAGGAGAAGCACCCGGTCCGCCTCTCGGGCCAGGACGTGGAGCGCGGTACCTTCTCCCAGCGCCATTCGGTGCTGCTCGACCAGGAGACCGAGGACCGCTACACGCCGTTCAACCACCTCTCCGACACCCAGGCCAAGTACGAGGTCATCAACTCGATGCTCTCGGAGGAGGCGGTGCTGGGCTTCGAGTACGGCTACACGCTGGCCGAGCCCAACACGCTGGTGCTGTGGGAGGCCCAGTTCGGCGACTTCGCCAACGGCGCCCAGGTGGTGTTCGACCAGTTCATCTCCTCGGGCGAGCGCAAGTGGCTGCGCATGAGCGCCCTCGTGTGCCTGCTGCCGCACGGCTATGAGGGCCAGGGTCCGGAGCATTCCTCGGCCCGTCTGGAGCGCTACCTCCAGCTCTGCGCCGAGGACAACATGCAGGTGGCGAACTGCACGACGCCGGCCAACTACTTCCACATCCTGCGCCGCCAGCTGAACCGCGAGTTCCGCAAGCCGCTCATTCTGATGACCCCCAAGTCGCTGCTGCGCCACAAGCGGGCGGTGTCGAACCTGGAGGACATGGCGGCCGGCACCTCGTTCCACCGCGTGCTGTGGGACGACGCCCAGTCGCACCCCTCCGCGGACGGCATCACCCTGGTGCCGGACGACAAGATCCGCCGCGTCGTGCTGAGCTCCGGCAAGGTCTATTACGACCTGTTCGAGGAGCGCGAGAAGCGCGGCGTCAAGGATGTCTACCTGATGCGGGTGGAGCAGCTCTATCCGTTCCCGCTCAAGACGCTGGTGCAGGAGCTCTCGCGCTTCAAGGGCGCCGAGGTGGTCTGGTGCCAGGAAGAGCCGAAGAACCAGGGGTCCTGGGCCTTCGTCCAGCCCTACCTCGAATGGGTGCTGGATCAGCTGGGCGGCGCCGCCAAGCGTCCGCGCTACGCCGGCCGGCCGGCCTCCGCCGCCACGGCCACCGGGCTCATGTCCAAGCACCTCGCTCAGCTCAAGGCGTTCCTCGACGAGGCCCTGGGCTGACCTGCCCCATCCATCCGACCCTGCCATAAAGAAAGAAGACGACACCTATGGCTACCGAGATCCGCGTGCCCACCCTTGGCGAATCCGTGACGGAAGCGACCATAGGAAAGTGGTTCAAGAAGCCCGGCGATGCCGTCAAGGTCGATGAGCCTCTGGTCGAGCTGGAGACCGACAAGGTCACCGTGGAGGTGCCGGCGCCGGCGTCCGGCGTGCTGGCCGAGATCGTCGTGAAGGACGGCGACACGGTGGAGGTCGGCGCCCTGCTCGGCTCCATCGGCGAGGGTGCCGGCGGCGTCGCCACCGCGCCCACCGCTCCGGCTCCCACCGCCGCTCCTGCACCGGCTCCGGCCCCGGCTGCGCCGGCCGGGGCTCCCGCTGCCGTGGCGGCCGGCGCCAACGGCCCGGCGGTGGCGCGCATCGCCGCCGAGAGCGGGGTCTCCCCCGCCGCCGTCGCCGGCTCCGGCAAGGACGGACGGGTGACCAAGGGCGACATGCTCGCGGCCATCGCCGCCGGTGTGCCGGCCGGTGCCGCCCCGGCCCCGGCCGCCATGCGCGCGCCTTCGGCTCCGGTGGATGCCGCCCGCGAGGAGCGGGTGAAGATGACCAAGCTGCGGCAGACCATCGCCCGCCGCCTGAAGGACGCGCAGAACACCGCCGCCATGCTCACCACGTTCAACGACGTGGACATGTCGGCCGTGATGGGCCTGCGCGCCCAGTTCAAGGATGCCTTCGAGAAGAAGCACGGCGTCAAGCTGGGCTTCATGGGCTTCTTCACCAAGGCGGTGATCGCCGCGCTGAAGGACCTGCCGGCGGTCAACGCCGAGATCGACGGCACCGACATCGTCTACAAGAACTACTACAACATCGGCATCGCGGTGGGCACCGAGAAGGGCCTCGTGGTGCCGGTGGTGCGCGACGCGGACCTGATGTCGGTGGCCGACATCGAGAAGCAGATCGCCAACTTCGGCAAGCGCGCCCGTGACGGCAAGCTCGGCATCGACGAGATGCAGGGCGGCACCTTCACCATCACCAACGGCGGCATCTATGGCTCGCTGATGTCCACCCCGATCCTCAACGCCCCGCAGTCGGGCATCCTCGGCATGCACCGCATCGAGGACCGGCCGATGGTGGTGAAGGGCCAGATCGTGGTGAAGCCCATGATGTACCTCGCCCTCTCCTACGACCACCGCATCGTCGACGGCCGCGAGGCCGTGACCTTCCTGGTGCGGGTGAAGGAGACCCTCGAGGATCCCGCGCGCCTCGTGCTGGATCTGTGACGCGGCGGACCTGAGGCCGGTGCGGAGGGCGGCCCTGCGGCCCGCCCTCCGGCCGCGCCTTGAGCCTTCGGGGGCGGGCTTTCGGGCAAGGACCGGCTCGCCCATTCCGCCGGTGCTGCGTGTCCACCCCGGCATCGGGCCCGGGGCCGGCACCGCTGCCGGGGCACCCTTTCGGGGACTGCCGCGCCACCGGCCTCCCACTCGCTGAGGAAATTCTCCATGTCCTACGATCTGACCGTCATCGGCACCGGCCCCGGCGGCTATGTGTGCGCCATCCGCGCCGCCCAGCTCGGCCTCAAGGTGGCCGTGGTGGAAAAGCGCGGCACCCACGGCGGCACCTGCCTCAACGTGGGCTGCATCCCCTCCAAGGCGCTGCTCTATGCGTCCGAGCTGTTCGAGGAGGCGGGCCACAAGTTCGCCGGCATGGGCATCGGCGTCTCCGCTCCCAAGCTCGACCTCAAGGCCATGCTCGCCTTCAAGGACACCGGCGTGGACGGCAACGTGAAGGGCGTCGAGTTCCTGCTCAAGAAGAACAAGGTCGACGTCTACATGGGCGCCGGCAAGATCGTCGCCCCCGGCAAGGTCGAGGTCACCCTCAATGCCGACGGCAAGGTGGAGACGGTCGAGACCAAGGCCATCGTCATCGCCACCGGCTCCGACGTGGCGCCGCTGCCGGGCGTGACCATCGACGAGGAGCGCATCGTCTCCTCCACCGGCGCGCTGGCGCTGCCGAAGGTTCCGGGCAAGCTCGTGGTGGTGGGCGCCGGCGTCATCGGCCTCGAGCTCGGCTCGGTGTGGCGCCGCCTCGGCGCCCAGGTGACCGTGGTGGAGTTCCTCGACCGCATCCTGCCCGGCATGGACGGCGACGTGGCCAAGAACTTCCAGCGCATCCTGGAGAAGCAGGGCTTCGCCTTCAAGCTCGGCACCAAGGTCACCGGCGTGGACACCAAGGGCAAGACCCTGAAGGTCTCCGTGGAGCCCGCCGCCGGCGGCGCCGCCGAGACGCTGGAGGCCGACGTGGTGCTGGTGGCCATCGGCCGCATTCCCTACACCACCGGCCTCGGCCTCGAAGAGGTGGGCGTCGCCAAGGATCCGCGCGGCCGCGTGGTGACCGACGGGCATTTCGCCACCAGCGTGCCCGGCATCTATGCCATCGGCGACGTGATCGTCGGCCCCATGCTCGCCCACAAGGCCGAGGACGAGGGCGTGGCGCTGGCGGAGATGCTGGCCGGCAAGGCGGGCCACGTGAACTATGACGTCATCCCCGGCGTGGTCTACACCTTCCCGGAGGTCGCTTCGGTCGGCAAGACCGAGGACGAGCTGAAGGAAGCCGGCGTCGCCTACAAGGTCGGCAAGTTCCCCTTCACCGCCAACGGCCGCACCAAGGTGAACAACACCACCGACGGCTTCGTGAAGATCATCGCCGATGCCGCCACCGACAAGGTGCTGGGTGCCCACATCATCGGCCCGGAGGCCGGCGAGATGATCCACGAATGCGCGGTGCTGATGGAGTTCGGCGGCTCGTCCGAGGATCTCGCCCGCACCTGTCATGCCCACCCCACCCGCTCGGAAGCGGTGAAGGAGGCGGCCATGGCCGTGGAGAAGCGCGCCATCCACATGTGAGGCCAAAGGCCCGCGCGGCGTTCAGGGGCGTCGGCTTTGCCGGCGCCCTTTTTTGTGCGCCGCACGCACTTTCTGATTATGTAATCGAATTACATATCGTAAGCTCATGCCGTTTTCCTGAGGGGGATAAGGGCATGAGACGGGTTCTTTCGCTGATTATTCTTGCGGCTTCGACGACCGGAGCGTTCGCGGCCGATCTGTCGTCCCCGCTGCCGGTCAAGGCCGTTGCCGAGCCGGCGTTCAGCTGGACCGGGTTCTATATCGGCGGCACCGCGGGCTACAGCTTCGACAACGAGCACGCATTCCTCACCCACGGCAACGACGCGCACACGGAAGCCGCCATCGTCGCCGGTAAGCACGCCCGCTCCATCACCAACAGCAGCGACGGATTCACCGGCGGCGGCGAGGTGGGCTACACCTACCAGATCGCCAACACCGGCTTTCTCGGGTCCGGCGGCGTGGTCGTCGGCCTCGAAGGCGACATCCAGTATATCGGCCCAGGCTCATCGACGATCTACAAAGCCGCCGGCCGTTCACCCATCGAAACCTATGCATCGCAGACCAGCTACCTCGCCACCCTGCGCGCCCGTCTCGGCTATGCCTTCGATAATCTTCTCGTCTATGGAACGGGCGGTTGGGCGCTCGGCCAGGTGGAGGACGACCGCACCATCTTGTCGCCGTCCGGGCTGGTCGGGCTCAGCAGCCGGTCGACCGACGCATCGGGCTATGCGGTGGGCGGCGGCATGGCCTATGCCGTTCCCCTGGGCGTGCCGGTGGGCGGCGTCCGCATGTCGGCCGCGGTCGTGAAGGCCGAGTATCTCTATTACGACCTCGGCACGCAGGACATGCATGTGGCCGCGCCCAGCGCCGATCATTCCTTCACGTCGGCGATCTCGGTGAGCGGCAATCTCGTGCGCGTCGGCATCGCCTTCAAGTTCAACTGAAGGTGGGCGCGGCCGGGAGCCGGCATAAAAAAACCCCTCCGGAGGGAGCCGGAGGGGTCGGAGGTCAAAGGGCAACTCTCAAACGACTACACAAGGCAGGCGAGGGATCGCCTGCGCGCCATCCAGTCCGTGCCGGACGCGCCGACCGCGTTCGGCAAGGGCTGCCGCCGGCGGCGTCGAGCGCTTCCGGCGGTGGTGCGGGACCCTGGCGGCTGGGCGGGGAGAGCCCTGTCTCGGGCAAGGCCCGATGCCGTGTGTCGCACACCTGTCACAAATCCTAGATGGAAAATGGTGCGCTGCGAAGGGCTGATTCCGGCGGTAGGGCGGTTCGCCATCACATTTTTCATCACGCCTTGGTGTGTTGGTTACCGCCGGCCGTGACCGCCGCCTTCTGCCGCTGCGGCATGTGCGGTGCGATGCCACCGCGCCGGGACACCCCACGCCGGCGCCCGGCCTCAGCGCCCGGCATAAGTGAGCGCCTCGATGCGCCAGCCGTCGGGGTCGCGCAGGAAGGCGGCATAATAATCCGGCGCATAGTGCGGCCGCAGTCCGGGCGCGCCATAGTCGGTGCCGCCATGGGCGAGGCCCGCGGCATGGAAGGCCGCCACCGCCGCGCGATCCGGGGCGCAGAAGCACAGATGGGTGCCCGCCGGCGCGCTGAAGGGATCCGCGCGCCACTGCACCCAGAA
>JAFIHR010000061.1 GCA_017849325.1 Xanthobacter autotrophicus
CCGATGGCGACCGCTCCCTCCCGCCTCTGGCTGCGCGAGATCGACGGCACCGTCAGCTATGACGGCGTGGTGCCCGACGAGGCCACCAAGTCCAGCATCACCTCGGCCCTGTCCGGCGTCTTCGGCGCCGACAAGCTGAAGGGCGACCTCACCGTCAACCCCAATGTCCAGGCCCCCTCCTGGCTGACCCGGCTGGGCGAGATCCTCGGCCTCATCAAGGGGCCGGGCTTCAACGTGGGCTTCAACGGCGACGGCATCGACCTCAAGGCGCTGGCCCCGTCGATCGATCGCGACAAGCTGCTGGCCGCGCTGAAGGGCCTGTTCCCCTCGGGCAATTTCACCCTGGCCGATCTCAACAGCCCGCAGCTCGATCCGGAGAAGGTGCTGAGCGCGCTCGATGCGCTGAAGTCCGGCTATAGCGGGGCGGACGTGACCTCGAGCCTCAACCAGCTCTCGATCCAGTTCGACACCGACAGCTCGACCGTTCCCGGCGACGCCAAGAAGGTGCTGCTGAAGGCGGCGGAGCTGATCAAGGCGCTGCCGGCGGGCGCCCGGATCGTCATCGAGGGTTATACCGACAACGTGGGCGACCCGGCCTACAACCTCAACCTCTCGCAGCAGCGCGCCGACGCGGTGCGGGAGATCTTCGTCGAGGCGGGGATCGACGGGGCGAGCATCTCGTCCTCGGGCTACGGCCAGTCGAACCCGGTGGCGAGCAACGACACGCCCGAGGGCCGCGCCCGCAACCGGCGCATCACCTACGAGCTGCGCCCGCACTGAGGCCGGCGCCCGGCCGCGCGCGAGCCGGATGGGAGTGAGACGGCAAGGCGGCGGGGAGATCCGCCGCCTTTCTTCATGCCATCGCCCGAAAGTCGGGTGAAACGGAGCCGCTTCGCCGGCTTGCCCCCGGATCCCTCCGGGGCGGCGGCTCAATCCGCCGCCAGCACCACGTGATCGGCGTCGAACGAGGCGCGCGCCACCATGCCCTCGCGCAGGTTCTGCGTATCGGCGAGCTGGCGCGGCACGATGGCCGTCATGGTCTTGCCCGAGCCGATGTCGATCAGGATCTCGCTCTTGGCATAAGCGGCGCCGGCATCGGCGTCGATCCGCCGCGTGATGGTGCCGATGAAGCTGTTGTCCTGCGGCGCCGGATCGGGTCCGGCGGAGGCGAGGGTCACGAACGGCGCCTTCACCAAGGCGAGCACGGTGCGCCCCACCGCCAGCTCCAGGTCGTCCGCCGCCTCGTGGGTGACGCGGGCGAGGATGGTGGTCTCCGACGACATCTTCAGCCGCACGACCACATCCACCGGGCCGACCGTGAGCTCCACCACCTCGCACTGGAACACGTTGCGGGTGGAGATGCGGATGCCGAGGCTCCAGAACAGGAAGCTGTCCTGCCCCTCGAGCCCGTCCTCGGCGATGGCGGCGGAGATGCGGGCGAGGCGCTCTTCCAGGCGGTGGAAGGCGGAGATGAGCCGCACGCCTTCCTCGGTCACCTCGGCGCCGCCGCCGCTGCGGCCGCCCGCGCGGGTGATGAAGGCCGGGCGGGGCAGCAGGTTGTTGATGGCGTTCACCGCGTCCCAGGCGGTCTTGTAGCTGTAGCCGAGCGCCTTGGCCGCTTGGGTGATGTTGCCGTGCTCGGCCACCGCCTCCAAGAGGCGGATGCGGTCGCGCCCCACCAGCAGGCGCCCCTCGCTCTTCAGCGCCAGCAGGGCATCGATCTTCAGCGTATCGATCTTCGGCGTCGTCATCCGCTCACCCGTCCGTCCCTCGGGCCTCGCCCGGCGCGCGCTCCGTTCCCCGCGACGCCGCGGAAACCCGCGCACGGCGGCGGGCATGGCTTGACATTCCCGTCGGAGGCTTCATCGTTATGTAGTTTCATTACATATTCAACGGCCCGGCGGCGGCAAGACCTGCCCGTGCCGGGAAAGTGGGATTGCCGCCATGCGCATCGGCATCTTTTGCACCTATGAGAACCCGCAGAACAGCTACGCCCACTCATACGCGGCCCAGACACGCCTCGTAAAGCACGCCGAACGGATCGGTTTCGAGGAGGCCTGGGTGGCCGAGCACCATTTCGATCCCGATGCGCCGAGCCCGTCGATCATGCCGCTCATCGCCTATCTCGCCGGTGCGACGAAGCGCATCCGCATCGGCTCGGCGGCGGTGCTGCTGGCGTTCCGCAACCCGATCCAGGTTGCGGAGGACGTGGCCTCCATCGATCTCCTGTCGGGCGGGCGATTCGATTTCGGCGTCGCCAAGGGCGGCCCGTTCGATGCGCAGAACCGGCACTTCGGCGTGGGCAAGGAGGACGCGCGCGGGCAGATGCTGGAGGCGCTCAGCCTCGTCAACCGCCTGCTCTACGAGGACGAGGTCAGCTTCAGCGGCCGCCATTACACGGTCGAGGGGGTGCGCCTCGCGCCGAAGCCGGTGCAGCAGCCGGTCCCCACCTATCTCGCCACGTCCACGCCGGAGGCCATCGCGTTCGCCGCGCAGAGCGGCTTTGGCGTGATGGCGGCCTCGGCCGCCTCGCTGGAGCGCAGCTACGAGGTGGCCGACGCCTACTGGCGCGAGGTGCCGCGCGGCGTGGATGGGCGCTTCGTCCTTGCGCGCTTCTATTTCGCCGCGCCCACCCGGGCCGAGGCGCTGGCGCAGGCCGAGCCCTATGTCCGCCGCTTCGCCGAGCGCATGCGCGGCATCTTCCTCGCCCAGGGCAAGGGGCCGCTGGCCCGCTTCGAGGTGGAGGGGCTCCTTGCCCGCTCGCTGGTCGGATCCTATGAAGAGGTGGCGGAAAAGACGCGCGCGGTTGCCGCCCGCACCGGGGCGACCTCGCTGCTCCTGAAGCCCGCCTGTCTCGATACGGAGCATGCGGTCGAGAGCCTGAGCGCGTTCGCCACCCGCATTCGTCCTGCATTGGACGGCGCCGTCGCGGCGCCGGGCCGGAAAGTACGCGCATGAGCCAGTCATCAGGGTCCGGGGATGGGGAGGGTGCCGCCGGCGAGGGCGAGGCGCCCGAGGCGGTGACGGGCGAGGCGTCCCAGAGCCTGCCGCCGCCCAAAAACCCGCCGCCGGAAGGCGACCCGACGAGCCTCGGCGCCCGCGTGCGCGGGGTGGTGCCGGGCACCTCCATCCAGATCAAGGCGCCGTGGTTCGCCCGGATGCAACTTCAGAAGAAGCCGCGCGAAAG
>JAFIHR010000062.1 GCA_017849325.1 Xanthobacter autotrophicus
GACGTATTCCAGCTCGCCCAAAGGTTCGGGATTGATCGCCTCCAGCCGGGCGAAGGCTTCGGTGATCTCCTCGGCGGTCCAGGGCGTGACCGAGCGTCCGTGAGTCGCGGCCGCTGCATTGGCCACGGCGCGCCGCCGCGGTGCCGGGGCGGGATCGGCGGCGGCTCTGCCCGATGGCTTGCGGCCGGTTGCCTTGCCGGGGGAGGCGGCAGCCTTGGTGATCGAGGCCTTCTTCGACGCCGGCGGTTTGGCCGTCGCCGCTTTCCGAGACCGCCGGCCTTCCGTCACGCCCTCGGAGGCTGGCTGCTCAAGGGCAGATGCCCGCGCCACCGCATCCTTGGACGACCCGCCTTTCGTCTTCGCACCACCGGCGGATGTCGCCTCGGCGGCTCCGGCGCGCGGGCGCCCCGGACGGGGAGTCGAGGCGGAAGCAGCTTTCGCGCGACCGGGCGCGGCCGCATCAGCCACCATCTTCGCCGCCCCATCGGCGGCAGAATCGGGCGCCGGCCCCCTGCCCTTCCGGGACGGGGCCGGCGAGGCTGGGCCGGAAAGTGGGGAACCGCTCGTTTTTCGCGCCATTTCTCCCCTATACTCATTCACCTTATGCGACGCCACAGGCGCCCCAGCCCCGAGGGAGCCACCGAGCCATGCCCCAGCCGCCCCCGCACGACGGTGAGCCGGAACCGCCCTGCGCCGCGGCGGCCGGCGGCACGACCTCCGGCACTCCCGCGGTGAGCGCCGGCGTCCCCTGCGCGACGGACGACGAGCCGGTGGTCTATGCGGTGACGCTGGCGCCGCACCGCTCGCTCTCCCAGCGCGGCTTCGTGATCGTGATGCTGGTGATCGCCGGGGTGAGCTTCGCCTCCGGCGTCACCTTCCTCGCCATGGGGGCGTGGCCGATCTTCGGCTTCTTCGGCCTCGACGTGCTGCTGATCTATCTCGCCTTCCGCGCCAACTTCCGGGCCGCGCGGGCGCGCGAGCACATCCGCGTCACGCCGAGCGTGCTGGAGGTGCGCGAGGTGCCGGTGACGGGGGCGGAGACCACGGTCTCCCTCAACCCCTTCTGGACCCGCATCTGGCGCCAGGACGACGAGGACCACGGCACGCTCGACCTCGCTTTGGTGAGCGGCCGCACCACCGTGCCCGTGGGGCGCTTCCTCGGGCCGATGGAGAAGGCCATCCTCGCCCGCGACCTGACCGAGGCGCTCACCACGGTGAAAAGGGGCGTCACCCGCTCGACCTTCTAGCCGCGGATGCCGGGCGGGGACGTGGAGCGGGTCTTACGGGCGAACCGCCCCCCCGGCGCACGCCGACCGCAGCGCCGCTCCGGCCGCTCGCGAAGGCGCGACCGGCGCTCCTGCCGGAGGCGGTAGCAGGAGCGCCGCGCATCAGGCCGGCGGCTTCCGCCGGCCCGGATGCTCACGCGAAAGCGTCAGGCAAAGAGCTCAGGCAAACAGCTTCCTGGCGGTCTGCGCGACGATCTGGCCCTGATGACGGGCGCCTTCCAGCTCGATGGCGCTCGGCTGGCGCTGGCCCTGGCCGCCGGCGATGGTGGTGGCGCCATAGGGCGCGCCGCCGACGATCTCGTCGATGCTCATCTGGCCCTGGTGGCTGTAGGGCAGGCCCACGATCACCATGCCGAAGTGCAGCAAATTGACGATGAGCGAGAACAGCGTCGTCTCGTTGCCGCCGTGCTGGGTGGCGGAGGAGGTGAAGGCCGCTCCGACCTTCCCGTTCAGCGCGCCCTTGGCCCAGAGGCCGCCGGCCTGGTCGAGGAAGGCCGCCATCTGCGACGGCATGCGGCCGAAGCGGGTGGGCGCGCCGATGACGATGGCATCGTAATGCGCGAGGTCCTCCACCTTGGCCACCGGCGCCGCCTGATCGAGCTTGAAGTGGGCGCCCTTGGCGATCTCCTCCGGCACCGTCTCCGGCACGCGCTTGATGTCGACCTCGGCGCCGGCGGCGCGGGCGCCTTCGGCCACCGCGCCAGCCATGGCCTCGATGTGGCCGTAGGTGGAATAGTAGAGGACAAGAACCTTCGTCATGACCGTCTCCTGAGCATCGGGCGGGCGTGCGAGCCCCGGCCCCTCGACGCGCGCCGTTGCCGGCTGCCGGGGTGGCGAAGGCTGCTCCCATGTGATGCCCGGGACTTTAGGCGCCCGCCTTTCATCGGGTAAGCCGCATAAGATCGATTGGTTTGTTCGGAAAATTCGAAAAGCCGGACCCTGCCCGGAGGCGCCGCCGACGCTGCCCGCGCAAAAGAAAAGGCGCGGCCGAAGCCGCGCCTTCCCTGTTCCGGAACCTGGATGGCAGGATCAGAAATCCATGCCGCCCATGCCGCCCATGCCGCCGCCGGGCATGGCGGGCATCGGGCTGTCCTTCTTCGGCAGCTCGGCGATCAGGGCCTCGGTGGTCACCAGCAGGCCGGACACGGAAGCCGCATCCTGCAGCGCGGTGCGCACCACCTTGGCCGGGTCCACGATGCCGGCGGCGATCATGTCCACATACTCTTCGGTCTGGGCGTTGAAGCCGAAGGTCGGCTCCTTCGACTCCTGCACCTTGCCCACCACGATCGAGCCTTCCACGCCGGAATTCTCGGCGATCTGGCGGATCGGGGCCTCAAGGGCGCGCAGCACGATCTTGATGCCGGCGGCGATGTCGGCATTCTCCGAGTTGAGGGCTTCCACCGCCACCTTGGCGCGCAGCAGGGCCACGCCGCCGCCGGGGACGATGCCCTCTTCCACCGCAGCGCGGGTGGCGTTGAGCGCGTCGTCAACGCGGTCCTTCTTCTCCTTCACCTCGACCTCGGTGGCGCCGCCGACGCGGATCACCGCCACGCCGCCGGCCAGCTTGGCGAGACGCTCCTGCGCCTTCTCGCGGTCGTAGTCGGAGGTGGTGGACTCGATCTGGGCCTTGATCTGGGCGATGCGGGCCTCGATGTCGGCCTTCTCGCCGACGCCGTCCACGATGGTGGTCTTGTCCTTCTCGAGGATCACCTTCTTGGCGCGGCCGAGCTGGGCGAGGGTCACGTTCTCGAGCTTGATGCCGAGGTCTTCCGAGATCACCTGGCCGCCGGTGAGGATGGCGATATCCTCAAGCATGGCCTTGCGGCGGTCGCCGAAGCCGGGAGCCTTCACCGCCGCGACCTTCAGGCCGCCGCGCAGCTTGTTCACCACGAGGGTGGCGAGGGCCTCGCCTTCCACGTCCTCGGCGACGATGACCAGCGGCTTGCCGGTCTGCACCACCGCTTCCAGCACCGGCAGGATGGCCTGCAGGCCCGACAGCTTCTTCTCGAAGATGAGCAGGTAGGGATCTTCCAGATCCGCGATCATCTTCTCGGCATTGGTGATGAAGTAGGGGGAGAGGTAGCCGCGGTCGAACTGCATGCCTTCCACCACCTCGAGCTCGGTCTCGGCGGTCTTGGCTTCCTCGACGGTGATCACGCCCTCGTTGCCCACCTTCTGCATGGCGCCGGCGATCATCTCGCCGATGGAGGCATCACCGTTGGCGGAGATGGTGCCCACCTGGGCCACCTCGGCGGAGGAGTTCACCTTCTTGGCGCGGGCCTGGATGTCCTTGATGGCCGCGCTGACGGCGAGATCGATGCCGCGCTTGAGGTCCATCGGGTTCATGCCGGCGGCCACCGCCTTGGCGCCTTCCTTCACGATCGCCTGGGCCAGCACGGTCGCGGTGGTGGTGCCGTCGCCGGCGAGGTCGTTGGTCTTGGACGCGACCTCACGCACCAGCTGGGCGCCGAGGTTCTCGAACTTGTCCTCGAGCTCGATCTCCTTCGCCACGGACACGCCGTCCTTGGTGATGCGCGGGGCGCCGAAGCTCTTCTCGATCACCACGTTGCGGCCCTTGGGACCGAGGGTGACCTTCACCGCATTGGCGAGGATATCGACGCCGCGCAGCAGCTTCTCGCGCGCATCGCCAGCAAACTTCACGTCTTTGGCAGCCATGGAGGCCTCCTAGAACTGGGAAAAGGGGATATCAGCGCCGCGCCGTCGGGAGCGCGGCAGGAAAGCCGGCCTCAGCCGACGACGCCCAGGATGTCGCTCTCCTTCATGATGAGCACATCCTGGCCGTCGATCTTCACCTCGGTGCCGGACCACTTGCCGAACAGCACCTTGTCGCCGGCCTTCACATCCAGCGGCACCAGCTTGCCGGCCTCGTCGCGGGCACCCGGACCCACCGCGATCACCTCGCCCTCCTGGGGCTTTTCCTTCGCGGTGTCGGGGATGATGATGCCGCCGGCGGTCTTCTGCTCGGCTTCAATGCGCTTCACGACAACGCGGTCGTGCAGGGGGCGGAA
>JAFIHR010000063.1 GCA_017849325.1 Xanthobacter autotrophicus
GAACCCCTCCTCTCCGTGCAGGACCTCTCCGTCGCCTTCCGCCGCGAGGGCGGCACCGCGCTGGCGGTCAAGGGTGTCTCCTTCGACCTCGCGAAAGGCGAGACCCTGGC
This sequence comes from Xanthobacter autotrophicus, assembly GCA_017849325.1. GTDB lineage: Bacteria > Pseudomonadota > Alphaproteobacteria > Rhizobiales > Xanthobacteraceae > Xanthobacter > Xanthobacter autotrophicus_B. Next base: position 111 of record JAFIHR010000063.1, read on the forward strand.
GCTGGTGGGGGAGTCCGGCTCGGGCAAGTCGGTCACCGCGCTCTCGGTGCTGAAGCTTCTGCCCTATCCGGCGGCGAGCCATCCCTCGGGTCGCATCCTGTTCAAGGGGCAGGACCTGCTCACCCTGCCGGAGCGCGAGCTGCGCAGGGTGCGCGGCAATGCCGTCACCATGGTGTTCCAGGAGCCCATGAGCTCGCTCAATCCGCTGCATTCCATCGAGAAGCAGGTGGGCGAGACGCTGGTCCTCCATCGCGGCATGAGCGCGCGCGACGCCCGCGTCCGCACCCTGGAGCTGCTCGCCGAAGTGGGCATTCCCGATCCCGAGACGCGCCTTGCCTCCTATCCCCACCAGCTCTCCGGCGGGCAGCGCCAGCGCGTGATGATCGCCATGGCCCTCGCCAACGAGCCGGACCTGCTCATCGCCGACGAGCCCACCACCGCCCTCGACGTCACCGTGCAGGCGCAGATCCTGAAGCTGCTCAAGGATCTCCAGGCGCGGCTCGGCATGGCCATGCTGTTCATCACCCACGACCTCAACATCGTGCGCAAGATCGCCGACCGGGTGTGCGTGATGCAGAAGGGCGAGATCGTCGAGCAGGGCGGGGCGGAGGAGACCTTCCTCAATCCGCGCCATGCCTACACCAAGGCGCTGCTCGCCGCCGAGCCGAAGCCCGATCCCGCCCCCGCGGCGCCGGACGCGGAAATGGTGGTCTCGGCCGACGCGCTGAAGGTGCATTTCCCCATCAAGCGCGGCGTCCTGCGCCGCACCGTGGGGTTCGTGAAGGCGGTGGACGGGGTGTCGGTGGAGATCCGCCGCGGCGAGACCCTGGGCGTGGTGGGGGGATCCGGATCCGGCAAGACCACGCTCGGCATGGCGCTCTTGCGCCTCATCTCCAGCCACGGGCCCATCGTCTTCCTCGGCCGGCGCATCGATGCGCTCACCTTCAAGGCCATGCGCCCGCTCCGGCGCGACATGCAGATCGTGTTCCAGGACCCGTTCGGCTCGCTTTCGCCGCGCATGTCGGTGGGCGACATCGTGGGGGAGGGGCTGCTGGTCCACCAGAAGGGCCTCACCGCGGCCGAGCGGGAGGGACGGGTCATCGCCGCGCTCCGCGATGTCGGCCTCGATCCCGAGAGCCGCCACCGCTACCCGCACGAATTCTCCGGCGGCCAGCGCCAGCGCATCTCCATCGCCCGCGCCATGGCGCTGGAGCCCTCCTTCGTGGTGCTGGACGAGCCCACCAGCGCGCTCGACATGATCGTGCAGTCGCAGATCGTCGACCTGCTGCGGGCGTTGCAGCGCAAGCGCGCCCTCACCTATATGTTCATCTCCCATGACCTCAGGGTGGTCTCGGCGCTGGCCAGCCATATTCTCGTCATGCGTGACGGGCTAGTGGTGGAGCAGGGTGCGGCGCGGGATGTGTTCGAGCATCCGCGCGAGGAATATACGCGCGCGTTGTTTGCGGCGGCCTTCTCTCTGGAGACGGCGCAGGCGGGGGTGGTGAGGCAGTGAACGCGAACGAGCTTCCCGAAGACGGCATCGCCCGGATCGACCTCGACGATCCCGAGCTGCTGGCCGCCGGTTTCCGTCCTTACGAGCGCCACCGGATGGTGCTGCACCACGACGACGGGTCCAGCGACGAGCTGGTGCGCGACATCGTGCGCGCCGGCAACGTGGTGGGGGTGATCGGCTACGACCCCAAGCGCGAGCTGCTGGTGCTGATCCGCCAGTTTCGCCTCGCCGCCCATCTCGCCACCGGGCGGGGCGAGCTGGTGGAGATCGTTGCCGGCGGCGTCGAGCGGGGCGAGAGCATCCTTTCGGCGGCGCGGCGCGAGTGCCTGGAGGAGATCGGCGTCGCGCCGAGCCGGCTCCTGCCCATCCTGCGTTTCCTGCCGACCCCCGGCGTGACCGACGAATGCGCCCACCTCTTCCTCGGCATCGTCGATGCGACCAAGCTGCCGGAGCGGGCAGGGGCATCGAACGAGGTGGAGGTGACCCATCCCTTCGCCTTGCCGGTGGACGTGGCCCTTGCGGCCATGGCGCAGGGACGCTTCGCCAACGCCTTCCTGATCATGTCCCTGCAGTGGTTGGCGCTGAACCGGGCGCATCTGCCTACCCTGCTGGGCAAGAGCGTCGCGGTCTGACGCGCCCGGCGGCGCTCAGGCGTCGGTGACCCTGAAACGGGAGCGGTCGAAGGCCGCCACGTCCTCCAGCAGCTCGACGAAGGCGCGCGCGCCGTAGCCGGCGGCCGCCTCGCCCTTCTCGGCGGTGGCGGGGCGGGGATCGCCCATGGCGCCGGTGGGGTGGAGGTCCTCGCTCATCCAGGCGAAGCCCACCGGGTGGTTGGCGCGCAGCCGCCGGAACCGCTCCTCCATGGCGATGCTGAGGGGCGCGAAATTCTCCGCTTTGGCCATGTCTACCAGCTCGGGCCGGAAGGCGAGCATGAGCGATGTCTCGACATCGCCGCCATGGATGCCGTGCGCCCGCTCGAACGGGTCGAACAGGCCGTTGGGATAGCCGAAGCGGTGCATGGAGCACATCGCCACCAGCATGGCGAAGCGGGCGCGCAGGGTGCGGGCGACGAGATCGATCACCGGCACGTTGCCGCCGTGGGTGTTCAGGAGCACGAGGCGGCGGATGCCGGCGCGGGCGAGGCATTCGCCGATCTCCACCCAGCATTTCAGCGCCATCTCGGGGGAGAGCGTGAGGGTGCCGGGGAAATTCTGGTGCTCGTCCGACTTGCCGATGGCCTGGATAGGCAGGACCACCGCCATCAGCGCTTGCGGCACCAGCGGCGCGATGCGCGCGAGATAGCCCTCGGCGATGCACAGGTCGGTGCCGAGCGGCAGGTGCGGGCCGTGCTGCTCCACCGCCGCCACGGGCAGGATCGCGACGGGGTCCCGTCGCGCCACCTCGGCGAGGGCGGGGGAGGAAAGCTCGGTCCAGCGCAGCAGCACGGGGATCTCTTTCTGCCCGCCGGTGGCGAGGCGGGAGCAAGCGGCAGGGAGGTATCGCGGCCATATGGCATCGGCGCCAAGCGACCGCCACTGGAAAACCGACGAAAAACCTTCGCAAAATTGTAAGCCGGCGCGTGGATAAGTACATCCCGCGCGAATCGGCTGGCTATGGGGGCGGCGGCGCACAGGTGCGTTTTCGGCCGGGACGGGCTGCCGTCGGCGGGCGGAAAATGCGCTCGGGTAAGGAGTTGGAATGCTTTCCCGGCTCAATAGTGGCCGGGCGCGTTCCGGATCCGGGATGTCGGGCGAAGCGGCTCCATCGCGCGGCGATGGCGTCCGATGGCGCGCGCTCCGGCCCGGCAGGGACTGCGGCGTTGGGGGATGGCATGAAGGACCCGTTTGCGAAGACCATCGGCTACCGGCTGACCCATACGGCTCGGCTGCAGAAGGCGCTGTCGGCCCGGCTTCTGGCGGAGCTTGGCCTGTTTCCCGGCCAGGAGGCGGTGCTCAAGCTGCTCACCGAGGTGGACGGCCGGACCATGGGAGACCTGGCCTCGGCGCTCCGCGTGCGCCCGCCCACCGCCTCGAAGACCATCGCCCGCCTCACCACCCAGGGCCTGGTGGAGCGCCGCGCCACCGACGGCGACGGCCGGCTGGTGCGGGTCTTCCTGACCGATGCCGGGCGGGAGCGCGGCGCCTCCATCGACGGCATCTGGGAGGAGCTGGAGACCGAGATGGTCTCGGGCCTCGACGCCAAGGAGCGCAAGCGCCTGCGCAAGCTCCTGCGCAAGGTGGAGAAGAATCTCGCCCTGCGCCTCGGCGCCGACGGCGGGCTCGATGACGAGCCCGATGCGGGCGACGACGAAGAGGACATCTGAGGCGCGGCACCGTCCGGGGGTGGTGGCAGCCCGGATGTGCTCCGCCCGGCCGGACCGACGGCAGGCACCCCGGTCCCCCGCCGCCATGCCCCATGGGCAAATTTTCGCCTTCCCGTGCGGCGTCGGCTTCGATATGCCGGGATCCTGATCTAATCGTTTCGGAATCCCCATGCCTCCGCCCGCCGGGAGCGCCTCACCGGCCACCTCCGCCTCGACCTA
>JAFIHR010000377.1 GCA_017849325.1 Xanthobacter autotrophicus
GCCAGGGGATAAGCATAGGGGAAGTGCAGCTCCGGCATGTACTCGAAGTTCATGCCGTAGATCGAGGCGATCAGCGTCGGCGGCATCAGCACCACCGAAAGCACCGCGAAGATCTTGATGATGTTGTTCTGCTCCAGGCTCACCATGCCGATGGTGGCGTCCAGCAGGAACTGCAGCTTGCTGCTCAGGAAGTTGGCATAGTCGCTGAGGCCGGCGATATCGCGGCTCATGCTCTTGGCGGAGCCCTTGCTCTCCTTGGCGAGCGCCGCCCCGTCCGAATCCACCGCGATGAAATGCACCAGCCGCGCCAGGGAGGCGAGGCTCTCCCGGACCGAGGAGATCAGCCCCTCCTTCTTGCCGATCATGGCGAGGATGGCGCGATAGCGCTGGTTCTGGTTGCCGCCGTCGTGGGAGCGCTCGAAGATGCGCTTGTTGATGCGCTCCACGTCGACGGCGATCTGCTCCAGCACGTCGGCGGTGCGGTCCACCACCGCCTCCAGCAGCTCCACCAGCATCATCTCGCCGGTGACGCGGCCGGAGCAGGCGCGGGCGAAGCGGCCGGCGACGGTGGCGAAGGCGCGCGGCTCGTCATAGCGCACGGTGACGAGATGGGTGCCGGCGAGGATGAAGGTGACGTCGACCACGCGGGGCGTGTCGGTGTCGGCGCCGCACAAAAGGGCCGCCGTCATGTAGCGCGCGCCGTTCTCGATATAGAGGCGGCTCGACGGCTCGATCTCGCGCATCTCCTCGCGGGTCGGCACCTCGATGCCGAGGGAGCGCTCGATGACGGCATCGTCGCCGGATGAGGGATGGAGGAGGTCGATCCACACCGCGCCTGCGGGGATCACGTCGTCTGCGGCGACCGGGGTGGGCTTCAGGCAACCGCCGTCAAGGACATAAGACACGATCATGGGGAAGAGCCTCGGCTAGGGCCCCGCCCTTCTACGCTTCCTTCCGCCCGGATGGAATCAGCCGAGCGGATCGATCTTTCCGGCGCCGTGTGCTCCCGGAGCCCGGGTCGCGGCGGACGGCGATCCGTGGCGGGCGCGTCCATCTTCAGACTGGAGGGATGGACCGCCGCGCTCGGACTGCGGCTCAGGCCGCGAGGTGCTCGATGTCGCGAATGGTTACGACAGCCTTCGGCTCACCGGCGGCCTCGGCCGGCTTGGCCTCATGGGCCCGCTTGTCGCTGGTCTGGCTCGCGGCGGCGGCGACGGCAGAGATGCCGATATCGCGCCACTGCGCACCCTGCTGCGGCAGGCGCTGCTGGTTCGCTTCGATGCTGAGGCGGCTGTGCCCCTGCGACGACTGTTGGGTCGACATGTCCTTCTCCTATCCGACGCTGCACGCTGTGCGCAGGCGCCGTTCACGCGGGTACAGGTCCAGAGATGGCGGCCAACTTCGTCAAAACTGTGCAGCCGGCGCGTCTTCTCCGCGGCCATATGATGAGTAGGCGCGCCAATGATTTAGAATGTCCAAACGGCGGTGCCGAAAGGTCACATGGTGAGGCATTTCTGCAACGGCGCGCCGGAAGACGCTTCGGCCCCGCCTCCTCCTCTTCAAGCACGGCGAACATTGCGTTAAGCCAGTCCCATCAACATCGAATCCTCCCTTGTGGGGCGAGAAGGAAGAGGACAGTCATGGATTGGCGAGCGGTCGGCGCCATTCTGCTGGGCTTGGCGCTTAGCGGTTGCATGCAGGAAACCCTGGCTCCTGCCCCCGAGACGGCGATGACGTCGCGGGATCGTGAGCTTCTGGCGAACAAGCCGTACCCGAATGTGAAGCCGCAGGGGCAATATGCGCGGCACATCGTGGACTATCCCGGCAACTACAAGGCCGGGACCGTCGTCGTCGATACGCCGAACAAGTTTCTGTACCTGGTGCAGAACGACGGCAAGGCGATCCGCTACGGCGTGACCGTCGGCTCCGAGGCGCTCGCCTTCCACGGCAGCGCCAAGGTCGGCTCCAAGAAGGAATGGCCGAGCTGGACCCCCACGGCGGAGATCCATGACCGCATCGCCGGCCTGCCGAGCTATGTGACGCCCGGTCCGCACAATCCCATGGGCGCCCGTGCCATGTATCTCTACCAGGGCAACAAGGACACCCTGTACCGCATCCACGGCACCAACCAGCCGGAGCTGCTGGGTCAGGCCATCTCCTCGGGCTGCATCCGCATGCTCAACGAGGACGTGATCGACCTTTACAACCGCGTGCCGGTCGGCAGCAACGTGGTGGTGCTCTGAGCGCCAGCTCAGATCGCGATCTTAAGGAACCAAGGGCGTGGCGTTTGCCGCGCCCTTTTTCTTTGCCGGGTGCGCCGGTTTTCGGACCATCGCGCGGACCCAGGGGACGGACTGCGCCCGCCAAGCCGGGCCGGCTCGGTGCCTTGCGCGACCGGGTGAGAGCTTTGCCCGGCATCACCCTGAGCGAGGGATAAGCGGCGCACATTGCCGAGGCGCCGCACCCAAGGAACCTCCGGCGGGGCGCGCCAGAGCGACCCCAATCTCCATGCCGGTCCGGATGTAATCGAGGCGCGGGAGCCGGCGCCCCCGTCGCGCATGGCCGGCATCCGGCCGGCAGTGGAATCCATTCGCGGAGGGCGCCCTACCCGGCGCACGGCACGCGCCTAGGGCCGGCGGCCCTGGGCGGTGAGGGTGGGCGTTGCGCCCTTGATGCGCCAGCGGCACAGCTTGTAGGCCTCGCGGCGCTTGGCGAGATCCACGTGGATGTGGTCCTCGTGAAAGCCGTCGGAGCCGGGCCCCAGCACCGTCATGAAGCGCGCGCAGGCGCTCTCGCGCATCTTCTCCTGGAAGGCGACGGGCAGGCCGCCGTTCTTGACCTCGACCTGCGAATGGTTCGAGAGCTCGAAGCCGCCCACGTCCAGCGCCCGGCCGAAGCCATGCTCGCTGATCCGCGTTCCGCGCAGGTTGTTCTGCGACCGGCAGGCGAAGGATGCCGCCACCTTCACCGCCACGATGGACGTGCCCATCTCCTCCATGGCCGGCGCGAGATCCTCGCGCACCCATTCCGCAACCGCAGCCACCGTGCCGCAGCCCACCACGGCCGCCGGCTTCAGGTCGATGAGCGCGCCGCTGTTGAGGCGGATGCCGGAGAACCGCACCGGCTCGGCCAGGGTGCACGGGCTGGGGACGGAGAGCCCGCGTTCGGGCTCGGCGGCGATGAGGCCCTGCTGCACGAGGGCGGCGCAGGCGGCGGGCAGCCCCTCCCCCGTGCCGGTGGGCTCATAGCGC
>JAFIHR010000378.1 GCA_017849325.1 Xanthobacter autotrophicus
CGCCTTCGGGTCGCAGCCCACGATGAGGATGCGGTGGCCCATCTGCGCAAGCGCAGCCAGGGTGTTCTGAGAGGTGGTCGACTTGCCGATACCACCCTTGCCGTAAAACGCGATCTGTCGCAGGGACATCTTGCTCTCCTTCGAAACCGGATTGCCAAACCTGATAGGTAAAGATCAGCGCGTAGCACGCGTGATTGTTTCTCTGGTCAGAAACGGCCCGCGGGTTACGGGAAGGAGCGCATCGCTCGCCTGGTGACGTCGGCGTGCACTCAGCCCTCACTCGCTGTTGCGCCTTCCTCATCAGCAACGGCCGTGCCATTTGCTCGCGACTGCGGAAAATTACCGAGTTGAATTATTAAGTCATTGAAATAACGAACAAATAAAATGCGGCATGAGGGCCATCACAAGCTGTTTTGAACCCGACACCTCGTTTTTGCCCTGTCGGAATCGGAACAATCCCGAGGGGTCGTGTCGCAGGCCGCGCACGCTGTCGGTCGTGTCGGATTCTGCCCCGGCGTCCTTTTGGGCTCTCTTGCGGAACAAAAATTGCTTCTTCTGGGGCGTCGTGCGGCCCGCGCGCGGCCGGACGCGCCTCGCGGAGCCCGCATTTCAAAGCGCGCACGTCAAAGCTCGCAAACCTGGGCCCGCGAACCGGGCCCGCAAACCCGAAGCGAGGGGTGAGATGCAGATCGGCGTTGAAACTTCAAAGGCAGTGGACCAGCGGCGCGTCTTCGTGGTGGACGAGGACGAGATCGTCCGCGCCGCCCTCCAGTTCATGCTGCACGACGAGATCGAGACCCACGAGCTCGCCACTCCCGAGGAAGCCTATGAAAAGGGCGTGGGCTGGCTGAAGCCCCACGTGGTGCTGCTCGGCGTCGGCTTTCTCAAGAGCCGCGGCAACGACCTCATCAAGGAGATGAAGGAGCATTTCGGCAACGAGGTGCGCATCCTCATCATCACCGACAAGTCGGACGAGGCGACCGCGGTCGCGGGGCTGAAGGCCGGCGCCCATGGCGCGCTGGTGAAGCCGCTCACCCTCGAATCGGTGCGCAAGAAGGTGGACACCGTGCTCGGCCGGGGCGGCGGCGCCCAGCTGGTGCAGCTCGGCGGCCTGAAGTAGGGCCCGGGCATGGCCACCGTCGTCTTCTATGAAAAGCCCGGCTGCGGCACCAACGCCCGCCAGAAGCAGATGCTGAAGGCGGCGGGCCATGAGCTCGTGGTGAAGAGCCTCCTCACCGAGCCCTGGACCGCCGAGCGGCTGCGCGGCTTCTTCGGCGAGACGCCGGTGGCAAGCTGGTTCAACCCCGCCGCGCCGGCGGTGAAGTCCGGGGCGGTGGACCCCACCGCCGTCGAGGCGGAGGCGGCCATCGCCCTCATGCTGGCCGAGCCGCTGCTCATCCGCCGCCCGCTGGTGGAGGCGGACGGGCAGTCCTGCGCCGGCTTCGACCGCGCGCCGGTGACCTGGCTGCTGGGCGAGACGGACGGGCCGGTGGCCGAAGGCTGCTCCCGCCCGGCCGGCCCGCCGTGTCCCGATCCCGCCCAGAGCGAGAAGACCTCCCTGTCATGAATGTCACGGTACCCCCAGCGTCGGAGACGTCCGCCTTCGGCCCGCGCGAGGTGATGCTCGCGTATCACAAGCGCTCCAAGCACAGCCTGCAGCGCTACGCGACGGGTCCCGAGACGCTCGATTGGGACCTGCAGCCCAATCCGTTCCGGGAGTTTTCCGGCAGCCCGCGCACCGGGCTGCCGCTCCGCGCCAAGGGGCTCGCCGTGCCCTATTGCGACGCGCGGGTGCCGGGGGCCGTTGCTCCGGCGCCGCTCGGGCTCGAATCGGTGGCATTGCTGCTGGAACTGGCCATGGGCCTGTCCGCCTGGAAGGAGTTCGGCCCCGACCGCTGGGCGCTGCGCTGCAATCCCTCCAGCGGCAATTTGCATCCCACCGAGGCCTATGTGGTCGCCGAAGGGGTGCCGGGCCTTGCCGGCGGGCTGCATCATTATGTCAGCCGCGACCATGTGCTGGAGCTGCGTCGCAGCAGCTCGGCGACGCCGGCCGAAGGGCGGCTGCTGGTCGGCCTCACCTCCATCCAGTGGCGCGAGGCCTGGAAATATGGCGAGCGGGCGTTCCGCTATTGCCAGCTCGACGTGGGCCATGCGCTGGGCGCCCTGCGCTATGCCGCCGGCGTTCTGGGTTGGACGGTGCGCCTCGTGGAGGGGGTTCCGAGCGCCGCCATCGGCGCGCTGCTCGGCGTGGACCGGGCGGAAGACTTCACCGGCGCCGAGCGCGAGGATCCCGAGCTTCTGCTGGAGGTGATCACCCGCCCGGCCGCCGATGGCTCCGTCGCCGCGCCGCTGCCCCTGCCGGTGCTGGACGGGCCGTGGACCGGAGCCGCAAATGTGCTCGATCGCCATCCCATGTACCGCTGGCCCATCATCGACGAGGTGAGCGTGGCCACCCACGGCGGCTCCGCCGGCGCCGGTGCCAATGAAACAGGCAGCTATCCGCCGCTCAATGAGACATCCCAGGCCTCGGCGAGCGCGGTGATTCTCGGCCGGCGCAGCGCCCAGCGCTTCACCGGCAAGGTGAACATGACGCGCGAGGTCTTCCTCGGCCTGATGGATTCCCTGCTGGTGCGCCCCGCCGCGCCGTTCGACGTGTGGAATTTCGGCCCGCGCATCCACCCCGTGCTGTTCGTGCACCATGTCGAGGAGCTGACACCGGGCCTCTACGCGCTGCCGCGCCGCCCCGAGGCGGAGGCGATGCTGCGCGCCAGCCTGCGCGACGATTTCCTGTGGCAGAAGCCCGAGGGCTGCCCCGAGCACCTGCCCTTGTTCTGCCTCGTGCCCACCGACAGCCGGGCCATGGCGCGGACCCTGAGCTGCCACCAGCACATCGCCTCCGACAGCGCCTTCGCCCTCGGCATGCTGAGCGAGTTCGAGGACACGGTGACCGCCGACCCCTGGCGCTACCGCCAGCTTTACTGGGAGGCGGGTCTGGTGGGCCAGGCGCTCTATCTGGAGGCCGAGGCGGCCGGGGTGCGGGGCACCGGCATCGGCTGCTATTTCGACGACGATCTGCACCAATTGCTCGGCATCGAGGGGCTCAAGTTTCAATCCCTCTATCATTTCACTGTCGGATTTCCGCTGACGGATGCGCGGATCGCCACGACCCCCGCCTATCCCGGCCGCGAGGACTGAAGGATTTCGAACATGAGAGAGCGCACGCCCTTCCAGCGCATCGGTGTCCCCGAGGCGGTGGAGATCCTGGCCCAGCCCGACGCGGTGGTGTTCGACGTGCGCGATCCCCGCGCCTATGCCGAGGCCCATATGGAGGGGGCGAAGCACCTCACCTTCTCCGCCCTCGGGGAGGTGATCGGCGCCGTCGCCAAGTCGAAGCCGGTGGTGATCTATTGCTA
>JAFIHR010000379.1 GCA_017849325.1 Xanthobacter autotrophicus
GAAGGCGCGGACCGAGCGGTGCGCGAGCATCACCGCGAGGGTGTCGTTCCAGGGCTTGGTCGCCCCGGCCACGGGCTCGCGGTAGCGCAGGTCAAGGGCCGCATCCGCCGCAGCGAGGACGGAAGCCGGCTTCAAGGTCTCGTTCATGGGATGTCACCTGAACATGGGCATGGGCAGACGGGGATGCGCGAAAGCCCGCAGCAATAATAACGTTTCAAAAACTGCTTTCAACGCCCGTCAATCAATCTCGCCTATACGCCATTATCGTGCCTGATGGGAACGGGAATGGTTTCATTCACGCGCTTTTTGACCGGCAGCCCACAATGCCCTGCCGGCATTGGCCGGACCTGCGGAGGGGTTGCCCGAAGATGCGTGGTGTCGCCGCGGGTTCGTTCCCGATCTGCGCGGTCAGGCGACGGCTGACGTGTTGTTCAGCCGCGAGGCCTCGCCCGCCAGCGCGCGGATCCTGGCGAAATCACCGCTCCGGATCAGCGATTGCGGCGCCACCCAGGAGCCGCCCACCGCCACCACGTTGGGCAGCGCCAGATAGTCGGCCACATTGGCCGGCGAAATGCCGCCGGTGGGGCAGAATTTCAGCTCCGGGAAGGGGCCGGCGAAGGCCTTGAGCGCGGCGACGCCCCCCGCCACCTCGGCCGGGAAGAACTTCAGCACCTCGAACTCGGCCTCGGCGAGCCGCATGGCCTCGCTCGGCGTGGCGCAGCCGGCCATCACCGGAACGGGCGATCCCCGGAAGGCCGCCAGCAGGTCCGGCGTGACGCCGGGGCTGACGAGGAAGCTCGCCCCGGCATCGATGGCGTCCTCCATCTGGGCGGGAGAGGTGACGGTTCCCGCCCCGGCAACCGCGCCCTCCACCTCGGCGGCGATGGCGCGCAGCGCGTCCAGCGCGGCAGCGGTGCGCAAGGTGACCTCGATCAGCGGCAGGCCGCCGTCCACCAGCGCCCGGGCCAGCGGCACCGCGTCGGCCACCCGCTCGATGACCACCACCGGCACCACCGGCGCCAAATTGAGCAGGGGGATGAGGGTCGGCTTGGTCATGGCGCGCTCCCGTTGCTTGCGGCGGCCTCCCGCCGGATGGACCGCCTGCCGCACCCGGGCGCGGCGCCCGGCTTTGAATCCCACCGGCCTTGCGGACTATACCAGTTCCGACAACGCGCCGGGCGGCGGGGAGATCCCCGCGTCCGCTATGTCCAGCCCTGGAGGAGACCCATGCCGCTTTATTCCCTGGATGGCGTGAGCCCGGACCTGCCCGCCTCGGGCAATTACTGGATCGCCCCCAACGCCATCCTCATCGGCAAGGTGGTGCTGAAGGAGGGTGCGAGCGTGTGGTTCGGCTGCGTGCTGCGCGGCGACAACGAGGTCATCGAGGTGGGGGAGGGCAGCAATATCCAGGAAAACTCGGTCTGCCATACGGACATGGGCTATCCGCTGGTCATCGGGCGGAACGTCACCGTGGGCCACCGCGCCATGCTCCACGGCTGCACCGTGCGGGACAACAGCCTGATCGGCATGGGCGCCACCGTGCTCAACGGCGCGGTCATCGCCGAAAACTGCCTGGTGGGCGCCAATGCGCTGGTCACCGAGGGCAAGAGCTTCGAGCCCGGCTCGCTGATCGTCGGCACCCCGGCGAAGGTGGTGCGCCCGCTCGACGCGAAGGGCATCGCCGGGCTCACCGCCTCGGCCGAAGGCTACCAGCGCCGGGCGGTGCGCTACGCCAAGGGGCTCCAGCGGATCGACTGATGCGCGCGGGGGCAGGGCTCGGCGGCGCTCAGCGCTGGCCGCCGCCCACCACGGTGGGGCCGCCGATGGTGTCGCCGAGCGAAACCCATTCGGCCGGGCTCTCCTGCGACTGGCGCTTGACGAAGCGATAGCCGGTCTCGCGCCAGGGCAGGATCTTGCTTTCCTGATTGTCGAGCACGAGGTCGCCCTGGTCGGTCACCACGGTGAGCACCGCATGGCCGTCGCCATGGTGGTCGCGCACCACGGTGATGAGCAGCACCGACGCCGGCCAGCCGCGGCTCACCAGCAGGCGGCGCTTCTCCAGCACGTAGTCCTCGCAGTCGCCCTTGCCGTCGGCGGGATAGGCCCAGCGCTCGGTCTCGCCGTAATGCTCCTGGTCGGTCATCGGCTCGATGGAGGCGTTCACCGCGCTGTTCGCCTGCTCCAGCTCGATCTTGTGGCGCGGATCGAGGATCACCGCGGAGGCCGGCGTGCCCTCGGAGAGGCAATCCTGGGGATTTTCCGAGCAGAAGCGGACGAAGCCCACCGGCGCGCTGGTGTTGCGGCCACCGGCGAGGTGGCGCGGCGCGAAGGGGGAGGTGAGGCTGGCGAAGCGCAGGTCCTGCGCCGCCACGGGTCCGCTGGCCAGGGTCGCCACCATCATCAGCGCGCCCATGAGAAGCGCCATGGCCAAGCCGGCCAGCGCCGTGGCACGGGAGCTTCCGATGGGTCGGATCGCGAGGTGGGACCGGGGCATGGCGGCATCCGCGAGACAGTTAACAAAATCATAATGCCCGAACTTCGCCGCAAAGGCGCCGTCAACCTTTCATTAACCTTAACCCGCCGGCTGGGGGCTACCGCCTCGCCCCGAACCTTCGC
>JAFIHR010000380.1 GCA_017849325.1 Xanthobacter autotrophicus
GGCGGGCGACTTTCCCGCGGCCGTCGCCGAGATGGATCATTTCGGTCTCGCCCCGGCCGCGCCCTTCGCCGTCGCGGTCATCGCGCTGGAGCTCGGCGCCTCGGCCCTGGTGCTGTCGGGCGTCGGCCGCTGGCTCGGCGCCCTCGCCCTCGCCGCCTTCACCTGCGCCGCCACGCTTCTGGCCAACCGCTTCTGGTCCCTGGCGCCGGGGCCGGAGCGGCTTGCCGCCGCCAACGGCTTCTTCGAGCATCTGGGGCTGGCCGGCGCGTTCGTGCTCGTGGCGTGGCATGATCTTGCCCACCGCACGGAGGGAGGACGCCCGTGAGCGACGCGCGGAAGGAGACGGACGCCGCCCCGAAGGCCGCCGCCGGAGCGCCGGCCGGCGCCTTCGCGCCCCTGCGCCAGAAGGTCTTCCTGGTGCTGTGGATCGCCGCCGTGCTCGGTAACACCGGCAGCTTCATGCGCGACGTGGCGAGCGCCTGGCTGGTGACCGATCTCTCCGTCTCGCCGGCGGCGGTGGCGACCGTGCAGGCGGCGGCCATGCTGCCCGTCTTCCTGCTCGCCATGCCGGCGGGGGTGTTCTCGGACATCCTCGACAAGCGGCGCTTCCTCATCGCCATCCAGCTCGCCCTGGCCGGGGTGAGCACGGCGCTGATGGTGCTGTCCCACACCGGGCTCATCAGCGTGTCCTCGCTCATCGCCCTGACCTTCCTCGGCGGCGTCGGCGCGGCGCTGATGATGCCGACGTGGCAGTCCATCGTCCCCGAGCTGGTGCCGCGCGCCGACCTGAAGAGCGCGGTGGCGCTCAACTCGCTCGGCATCAACATCGCCCGCGCCATCGGCCCGGCCACGGGCGGCGTGCTCATCGCCTCGTTCGGCGCGGCGGTGACCTATGCGGCGGATGTGGCGAGCTATCTCGTGGTGATCGCCGCCCTGCTGTGGTGGCGCCGCCCCGGGGCCTCCGAGGACGCGCTGGGCGAGCGCTTCGCCGGCGCCTTCCGGGCCGGCCTGCGCTATGCCCGCGCGAGCCGCGAGCTGCATGTGGTGCTGCTGCGCGCGGCCTTCTTCTTCGCCTTCGCGAGCGCGGTCTGGGCGCTCCTGCCCCTCGTCGCCCGTGATCTGCTGAAGGGGGATGCGGCCTATTACGGCGTGCTGCTCGGCTCGGTGGGCGCGGGCGCCATCGCCGGCGCGCTGGTGATGCCGCGCCTGCGCGCCCGGCTCGGCACCGACGGGCTGGTGCTCGCGGCCGCCTTCGTCACCGCCGCGGCGACGGCGAGCCTTGCGCTGGCGCCGCCGCGCTGGCTGGCGCTCGTCATCCTCCTGGCCATGGGCGGGGCCTGGATCATCGCGCTGACCACCCTCAACGCCACCGCCCAGTCGATCCTGCCCAACTGGGTGCGCGGCCGCGCGCTCGCCGTCTATCTCACGGTGTTCAACGGGGCCATGGCGGCAGGCAGCGTCACCTGGGGCCTCGTCGCGCAGGCCCTCGGACTGCCGATAGCCCTCGTGCTGGCGGCGGGCGGACTGGTGCTGTCCGCCCTCGTCCTCCATCGCATGACGCTGCCGTCGGGCGAGGCGGACCTGACGCCCTCCCTGCACTGGCCGGAGCCGGCCCTCGCCGAGCCCGTGGCCAACGACCGCGGTCCGGTCCTCATCCTGATCGAGTATCGCATCGCCCGCGAGGACCGCGCGGCCTTCCTCGACGCGCTCTACCGCCTGTCGGATGCCCGCCGCCGCGACGGCGCCTACAATTGGGGCGTGACCGAAGACGCGGCCGATCCCGGCCTCGTCGTCGAGTGGTTCATGGTGGAATCCTGGGCCGAGCATCTGCGCCAGCACCGGCGGGTCTCCCACGCCGATGCCGACCTGCAGGCCGAGGTGGCGCGTTTCCACCGCGGCGAGGCGGCGCCGGCCATCCGCCACTGCATCGCGCTCGACCGTCCGCGGGCGGGCGGTTCGGAGCCGCCGGAGGGCCTGCCCGGCGCGTGAGGCCGATGCGGCGGCGCAGGAGGCACCGGCGCGCCGGGGGCGACGGGAGCGCCGCCTCGCCTCAGTCGGTCCGGGCCACCAGGGCGGGACCCACGTCGGGGCGGCGCAGCAGGGCGGCGGCGGCCTCGTAGATGGCGCTGGGCGTGCTCACAGGCGCGTGGCGGACATCGGCGACCACGCGCGACGGCCGGGCCGACAGGACGACGATACGGTCGGCGAGGCGCACCGCCTCGGTGATGTCGTGGGTGACGAACAGCACCGCGGTGCGCGCCCGCTCCACCTCGGTCCGCACCAGCCCCTGGAGGTCCTGCCTCAGGCCCACGTCGAGGGCCGAGAAGGGCTCGTCCATCAGCACCAGATCGGGCGCCACGGCCAGCGCGCGGGCGATGGCGACGCGCTGCTGCATGCCGCCGGACAGCTCCGCCGGCCGCTTGCGCAGGTCGCCCGTCTCGAAGCCGAGGCGCCGCAGTCCCGCCTCCGCCTGGGCGCGGCGCGTGGCGCGGCCCATGCCGCGCGCCTTGAGGCCGAAAGCGGCATTGTCGAGGGCATCGGCCCACGGCAGCAGCCGCGGTTCCTGGAACACCATGGTGGTGTTGGAAAATCCGTTGCGCAGCAGGCCGCGGCTCGGGGCCTGCGCCCCCGCCGCCATGCGCAGCAGCGTGGTCTTGCCGCAGCCGGAGCGGCCGAGGATCACCACCAGCTCGCCCGGATGGACCGTGAGGTCGATGGCGTCGAGCACCGGGCCGTCCCCGAACGACAGTGAGACGCCGGCCAGGCTCAGCATCTCAGCCTCCGGCCGCCGGCACGACGCCATGGGCGCCGCCGCGGGTGGACAGCCAGCCGCGCAGCGGGGCGAGCAGGATGAGATCGGCGATCAGCAGCACCAGCACCACGAGGACGATCCAGGCCATGGTCTGCGGCAGGTCGAGATAGGAGCGGGCGGTGGCGATGGCGCCGCCGACGCCGTCCGCCCCGCTCAGCACCTCGGCCATCACCGCGACCTTGAAGGAGAAGGCGAGCGCCGTGGCCGATGCGGGCACCAGATGCTCGGCCAGCGCCGGCAGGATGAGGTCGGTGGCGCGCTGCCAGGCGGGGGCGCGATAGACCTGCGCCATCTCGGCGAGGCGCGGATCGCGGCTCCGCACCCCCTGCAGCGCGGCCAGGAACAGGATGGGCGCCGCCGTGATGGCGACGGTGAAGGCCGGCGCCATGCCGCCGGGTCCGAACCAGAGCAGCGCCAGCACCACCCAGGCGATGGGCGGGGTGCCAAGGATCATGGTCAGCACCGGCCCCACCATGGCACCGACCGGCATGACGAGACCGCCGGCGAGGCCGAGCACTAGCCCGATCAGCCCGCCCACCGCGAAGCCGCCCAGGGCATGGGCGGCAGTCTGCGCCAGAGCGGGCAGCGCCCGGCCGTCGGTGAACAGGTGCAGCATGGCCGAGCCGGTATCCTGCAGCGAGGGCAGGACAAACGGCCCGAAGACATGAAAGCCCCACTGCCACGCCGCCGCCAGCAGTCCGACGCCGATGGCGCCCCAGGCCGATCGGACGAGCCCGGCCTTCGCCCATCGGCCGCGCGCCGCATCGCCCCGGAGCGCCGGAGAACCGGCGGCCAGGGCGTCCGCGGCAGCTTGCCGATGGGTCGGCCGGTGCACGGAGACGGTCACAGGTCGAGGTAGAAATCGTCGGCGGGCAGCTTGCCGGACAGCGCGTCGGGCTGCAGCTTCAGGATCGCCTCGTAGAAGGTGACGAGGCCGGGCTTCAGGGTCCGCGCGCCCTCGGCCACCACGTTGAAATGGCCGAGCGAGGCCTCGAACATCTGCGCCTTCATGTCCATCTTGTCCTGGGCGAGCTGGCCGGCCTCGGCCACGTTGCCCATCACCCAGTCCTTGGCCGGCACCAGTCCGGCGCGCAGCGCGGCGAGCAGCTCGGGATTCTCGTCGATCAGCTTCTGGTGCACCGCGATGCCGGCCATGGGCAGGCCGAGGCCGTTGTGCTGGGCCTTCCAGTCGTCCTGCAGGGAGATGGCGCGGATGAGGGCGCGCCCCTCCTTCTTCGCCAGCATCATGGCGGCGGTGGCCGGCGGCTCGGAAAGGATGGCGGTGGGGGTGCGCCCGGCGGCCAGCATCTGCGCCGCCTCCATGGGGGTGCGGACGTAGCTGATCTTCATGTCCTTGTCGGGATCCATGCCGTAGCCCTGGGCGATGGAGCGGAACACGAGGTCGGGCATGTCGTTGCGGAAGAAGCCCACCAGCTCCTTGCCGGCGAGGTCCTGGAATTTCTTGATGCTTTCGTCCTGGGTGACCACGAACAGGTGGCCCATGGAGAGGATGGCGAGCAGCTTGATGGGCAGGCCACGGTTGGCGAGGTTGGCCGGCACATGGGTCGGGGTGGTGAACAGCAGGGTGCGGCCGGAGACGATGCCGGCGCGCAGGTCGTCGGTGTCGCGCCACAGGCGGAAGTTGGCGGAGGGGGCCTGATCGGCGAAGGCGGCGGTCTGCATCAGGCGGACCAGGACGATGGTCGAGGCGTTCGGGGCACCGAGCACGTCGAGGCCGACGGCGGGCCGCGCCAGCGCGCCGGGGACCGGCAGACCGAGGGTTGCGGCGCCGCCGAGGCCGGCGAAAGCCAAAGCACCGAGCAGCGTCCTGCGCGAAACCAACTCGTCCATTTGCGATCCCCCCTGGCGATGCGGACGCACCCCTGTGCGCCGCATTCCTATATCCGAATAAACATACCTAGAGCAATTCCGCCGCGCACCCGGCGGCGGTCGGGACGCGCCGCATCGTGCCGCACCCCGTCACCGCCACCCGGCCAACGCAGCGTTTGCCAAGCTCCCGGTCATGGCGTATCGATTTATATCCACATGGATATAACTTAGAGGCCGGCGATGCTCCGCAAACTCCTTGCTGCGGCTTTGATGCTTGTTTCCTGCTCGGTTGCGGCCCGTGCCGAGGGGCCGGTGGCCGCGCCGGTCGCGCCCGTCACCCGGACGCTCACCGTGTTCGCCGCCGCCTCCATGTCCGACGCGATCCGCCAGGCCAACGACGTCTGGGTTGCCAAGGGCAATGCGCCGCTGCAGTTCAACTTCGCCGCGTCCTCCACGCTGGCGCGGCAGATGGAGCAGGGCGGCAATGCCGCGGTCTTCATCTCGGCCGACGAACGGTGGATGGACTGGGCCGCCGAGCGCAACCTCGTGGTCAAGGACACCCGCGTGTCGCCCATCGGCAACCGCCTGGTGCTCATCGCCCCCGCCGACAGCACGCTGAAGGTGGAGCTGACCAAGACCACGGAC
>JAFIHR010000064.1 GCA_017849325.1 Xanthobacter autotrophicus
CATGTCCTCGATGGTGGCCGGCGGCTGGGCATAGCTGCCCGGCGAGACCGCCCGCACCACATAGGCCAGCACCATCTCGTCGTCGCCCTCCTGCCGCTTCACCGCGGCGACGAAGCGGTCGTCGCGGAACTCGGCGTGGCGCGCCTCGGTGGTGGCGTCGAGCCAGGCGAAATTGCCCTGCTCGCCGCCCGAGGCGAGGTTGGGGTTCTCGATCTCGAAGCCGGCGGGCAGGTAGTCCACCAGCAGGATGTCGGCCGGCACGGTGTCCTCCTCCTCGGCGCGCAGCACCACGACGAAGCGGTCGTTCTGCTTCGCCCGCGCCGGGTCGGCGGGCTTGCCGTCGAGGGTGAAGAAGGACCGGGTGAGGGTGATGCCGCGGGAGATGGCCGGCTCCGGCGCCGCCGGGGAGCCGAACACCGAGACCACCGCCTTCACCGGATCCTGTCCGGCATTGCGCACCAGCAGCGGATGGCCGATCAGGTCCGCGCGGGACAGGGTGCGGCCGAAGGGACCGCGCTCCAGATGGCCGCCGGCCTCGATCGCCATGGCTTTGGCGCTGGTGACGAGCGAGCGGGCGGCGAGGATCAGCCACGCATTCTCCTGGGTGGAGGTGCGCTCCACCAGGGTGCGGGCGGCATCCACCCGGGTCATGGCGGCTTCGGCGAGGGCGTCGAGGCCGGCCTCCCGGGCGAGCGCGGTGAGCGCCGCCGCATCGCGCAGCAGCGAGCCGTAGTCCGCCCGTCCCGCTTCCGAGAGGGTGGGATCCTGCGGCAGGCCGGTGAGCGCCACGTTGAATGCGCGCTCCGCCCGTCCGCGATCGCCCAGCAGGGCGAGGGCCGCCGCCACCTGCCCGCGCGCGAGCGGGCTCGACAGGTCATTGAGCCGCGTGTCGGCGATGTAGCGCAGGTCGCCCAGCGGCGCGAGGCCGTTGCGCGCCAGCACGTAGAGGGCATAGGCGATGCCCTCGTCGGCATGGCGCGACTGGGAGGCCGCGATGTTCACCGCGTTGCGCAGCTGGTCGAGGGCCAAGGCGAACGGCGCATCCGGCACGGCGAAGCCCTTCTCCTTCGCGCGGGTGAGGAAGTCCGCCACATAGGCGTCGAGCCAGGTGTCGCCGCCGGCCCCGCTCGCCGACCACAGGCCGAAGGCGCCGTCGGAGGCCTGGCGGGCGAGCACCCGCACCACGGCGTCGCGGATCCGCTCATCCGCCTCGGCGTCGGGGGCGTTGTTCACCAGCGCCGAGACCTCGTTGTAGTAGAGCAGCGGCAGAGCGCGGCTCACCACCTGCTCGGAGCAGCCGTAGGGATAGCGGTCGAGCGCGGTGAGCAGCGCCGGCACGTCGATGGACGAGGACGGCGTGGCGCTCACCGCCACGCGGTCCGAGCCGGGGATGAGATCGCCCAGCAGCGCATCGGAGAGGGTGAGGCTCTCCCCCGCCGCGAGGTTGCGCACCGTGCGCCGCTCGATGGACGGGTAGGCCGGGCGCACCGCGAAGGCGAACTCGCGCACCACGTCCACCTCCGGCCCGGTCACCCGCACCGTGACGGTGGCGGGGCCCACGTCACGGCCGGTCAGCGCGAGGCGCAGGGTGGTGCGCCCCTTCTGCGGCAGCGACAGATAGGGCGGGGCCTGCCCCACGCTCGCCGTGCCGGTGGCGGTCACCTGCAGGCGATAGTCGCCGGCCGGCGCCTCGACATTGGTGAGGTCAAGGTTGAGCGAGGAGGTGTCGCCCGAGGCGAGGAAGCGCGGCAGGGTGGCGAGCACCACCATCTTGTCGCGCACCACCACGTCGGCCGAGCCGTGGCCGAGCTGGTCCTGGCTCCAGGCCATGGCCATGAGGCGCACCGTGCCGTCGAAGGCGGGCAGGTCGAAGCGCACATGGGCCGTGCCGTCCGGACCCACCTCGGCGATGCCGGAGAACAGCGCCAGCGGCGGACCGCTCGGCGGGCTCGACAGCACCGCCTCCTCGGCGCCGTCGCCGCCGGAGCGCAGGCGTCCCACCGTGCCGCGCATGCCGTCGATGAGCGCGCCGTAGAGGTCGCGGATCTCGGGCGAGAGGCGGCGCTGGCCGAAGATGGCGTCATCGGGGGCCGGCGGCTGGTAGCGGTTGAGGTTGAGGATGCCCACGTCGACCGCGGCCACCGTCACATAGCCCTTCTGGCCGGCCTTCAGGCCCTCCACCTTCACCGGAACGTCCAGCGTGGTGTTGGGCCGCACCTTCTCCGGCGCGCCGAGGGACACCTTGAGGGTGCGCGACTGCCGGTTCACCGAGAACCAGGCGACGCCGATGGAGCGGCCCGGCATGCGGCTCGCCGCGACGTCCAGCGGCCGGTGCAGGAAGGCGACGAGATAGGCGCCGGGGCCCCAGGTCTCGCCCACGGTGAAGCTCACCTTGTTGGCGCCGGGCGCGATGGGAACCAGGCGCTGCTCCAGCACCCCGGCGTTCATCACCGTCACGGTGGCGGTGCCGGCCATGCGGGCGGTGAGCGTCGCCTCCAGCTTGTCGCCGGAGGCGTAGGCCGCCTTGTCGAGGGTGAGATCGAGCCGGTCCGGGGTGTCCGCGGTGGCCTCGCCGCCATAGCCCGAGGAGAAGGTGAGGCTGGTGAGCGGCAGCCCGTCGCCGGAGAGGTCGAGGCGGTAGGTGCCGTACTGGGTGGGCGCGGTCAGCCGGGCCGGACCGTCGGCGGTGGTGGCGAGGATGCCCTCGCCCACGCGGGTGATGGTCTTCACCGGCTCGTAATCCCACGAGCCGCTCACCTTGTACCACTGGTAGCGGGTCTCGATGCGCGAGAGCTGCCACTTGAGGTTGGGCGTGGCGACGAGCTTGTCGTCCACGCCTGCCACCACGATGTCGAAGCCGGCATCGTCGCCCTCGCGCACCCGCTCGGAGAACAGGGGCTTCACGCCGATGGCGGCGCCGGCCGGCGCCACGGGCAGCACGAAGGTGCGCTGCACGGCGCGCCCGCCCGCCTCCACGAGGCGCACGATGGCCTCCACCTCCAGCGGCCGCACGGTCTTCGGCAGGTCGTCGGACGAGATGGTGAGGGTGGTGCGCCCCTTGGCGTCGGTGCGCGGCACGTCGGCGATGGGTTTGCGATCGGGCAGCAGCGCCTCCTCGCTGTTGCCGAAGACGTAGCCCGGGAAGGCGCCGCGCCCGCCTGTCGCGAGCCGCAGCTCGCTTTCCGCCTCCACCGAGAGATCGGCGGCCGGGGCACCGAACAGGTAGCGCCCTTCCAGCAGCACCTCCGAGGGGCGCGCGCGGCCGAGCGCCTTGTCGGTGGAGGAAAGGTCGAACTCCACCCGGTCGGGCACATAGTCTTCCAGGAGGAAGGTGGTCTCGCCCACCGGCGGCGCCTTGGGATCGGAGAGCGCCCGGATCCGCCAAGTTCCGGTCATCGCCCCCTTGAGCAAAGTGAGGTCCACGGTGCGCCCGCCGGCGCCCTGATCGGCCACCGCCAGCTTGCGGTCGGTGACGCCGTCGGGGCGCACCAGGGCGATGGTCAGCGGCATGGCCGGCGCCGCGCGGCCCTCGCCGTCGCGCAGCAGAGCGGTGAGGTGCACCGTCTCGCCGGAGCGGTAGACGCCGCGCTCGGTGGCGAGGAAGGCATCGAGGGCGCCCGGCGCCTCGCGGCCGGCGACGCCCCGGTCGGTCAGGTCGAAGCCCGCGTCCTTCAGGGAGAGGAAGGCGTAGTCGCCGTCATCGCCGCGCGCCACCACGGCGGCGGCCTCCAGCCCGGCCGGCCCGCGGGCGAGGCCGGGATCGAAGCGCACATGGCCGTCGGCATCGGCCTTCGCCGTCCCCAGCACCTCGTTGGAGCGGGCGACCAGCTCAACCTTGACGTTGGCGAGCGCGCCGGCGCTGCCCAGCGAGCGCACCAGCACGTGCACCCCGTCCGCGCCCGACACGGCGGTCAGCCCGAGGTCGGAGACGATGAACCACTGGGTCGCCTCGTCTTCGTAATCGTCGTCGCCGCCGGTGCCCTTGTCGGGCTTGGCCGTCATCACGTAGACGCCAGGCTGCAGCTTGCCCACCGCCTCGTTCACCGGAATGGCGGTGGTGACCTCCTCGTTGAGGGGGTTGTCCACGTCGAGGGTGCCGGAGAAGACCTTGATGGCCTCGCCGCCCGCCAGCCGCTCGCGGGCATAACTGGCGATGGCCTGCCGGAAGCTGCCGTCGAGGGCGGTGGGCACCAGGGCCCGGTCGGCGACGCGCAGCACGTTCACCGTCACCGCGCGGGTGTTCACCGAGACGATGGGAATGCCCTTCTGCCCGGTGCGCGGCAGCACGTAGTTGCGGCCGGTGAAGCGCACCGACGGCGCCCGGTCGCGCACGTAGAGGGAAAGCTCGGTCTGCTTGCGCAGGGTCTCGCCGGTGGTGGCGGGAATGCCGGGCAGCACGCGGAAGGTGTAGCGCTCGCCGTGCTTCAGGCCTTCCACGCAGATCTGGCGCTCCTCGGCCGTGATGGCCGGCTTCGACATGCCCTCCACCCGCACGAAGCTGGCGAAATCGGTGCCGGGCGCGAGATCCTCGGAGAATTGCACGCAGGCGCGCGGCGCCGCTTGGTCGGCATCCACCGAATAGTCGATGAGGCGGAAGCCGTGCTCCTCACGCAGCTTGGTGTAGAAGTCCCGCTCCGCCGGCACCTCCTGCGCCGCCAGCGAGGCTTCCATGGTCTCCATGGCGGCGCGCCACAAAGCGCGGCCGGCATAGATGTGGCCGATGAGGGCGAGGGCCTCCGCCTCGGTCGGCTTCGTCCCGGCGCGGCGATAGGCGATATAGGCGGCGCCGAGCGCCTGATCGGTGAAGACGAAGCTGTTCTCGTCGTCCTTCGGCTTGATGGCGGCAAGCGACCGGGCGAGACGCAGCCACACGCCGGCATCCTGCGGCTGGGCGAGGGCGAGGGAGCCGTACTGGGTGGCGGCGGCGCGCATGTCGCCGCGGCCGAACACGCCGTCCGCATCGCGCCGCGCCCGGTCGAGAGGCGGGCGCGCCGGGGTGCCGTCGCGCTTCAGGGTCTGCTCATAGCGCCGGGCGGCGGAGATGAGGTCGGCCCGCTGGAAGGTCTTCGGCGCAACCGGCTGCGCCGTGGCGCGCGCCGGCGGCAGGGGCGCCGCGCCAGGCCGCTGATTTTGCGCGGCGGCAGGCAGCGCGCCCAGCGCGAGGGCGAGGGACAGCACCGCCGCGCTGATGGCGCCGCCGCGGCGAGGCCCCCCGAAAATTCTGCGAAAGCCAAGGATTCCAGAGGCATGGCAATGGCTGGCGGCCGCTCCGGCCGACGCACCTTGACCCTCTGCCTCGACGAGCCGACGACCCACCCCCATGGACCCCTCCTCGGAGAACAGCGTCGGAGATTGCTCCGAACGTCTCTGCATCTAGGCGCAGGTCCGGCCTTCCGCCAAGGGGGCGCGCATCGCCGCGGCGCGATAATGGCATCAAAGAGGTGTGCACAACCGGGGGAGGCGCCCGTCCGCGGGACGGCGCCGTGCCGGTGTCACCCGTCCGCCGGATGCGGGCGCTCGGGCAGCAGGACGTGGCTGCGCAGGGGGTGGATGTGCCGCCGGCCGATCCTGGCGAGGAACCGCCGCTCGGCCGACACGCCGGGCGGATGCCCGCCGATGCGGTCATAGGCGCGGCGCGACAGGATGAGCCCCTGCGCCGGCTTCGGCAGGCCGAACAGGGCGAGCCGGGCGGCGGCCACCGCCTCGCCGAGGCGCGGCTTCAGGCCGTAGCCGTCCACGGCGAGGCGGAAGGTGGCGGCCAGCCGCTCCGCCTGGCCGCGCCGCTCCACCGTCTCGATGAAGTTCGCCACCTCGCGCACCCAGCCTTCCTCCAGCAGCGATTCGGGCGACAGGAACATCAGCCAGCGACCCCGCGCCGCCGCCACGCCCTGCCGCAGCCGCATCCCGGGATCGCCCACGGCGCTCAGAAAGGCGCAGCCGGCGGCGTCGGCGATGGCGGCGGTGTCGTCCGTGGAGGCGTTGTCCGCCAGCGTGACGTCCTGGAGCAGGCCCGCGGTCACGCCCGGCACCAGAGCGGACAGCACGGGCACCAGCTGGCGCTCCGAATTGTGAGTGGCGATCACGACGGACAGCACGGGCCGAGGGCTCCTTTGTAGCGTTCAGCTATACCGCCCTGCGCCATGCGCGTCGATGCGGCGCCGTTCCGTTTTGGAAGCGCCGCTGCCGGGAGCGGTCAGCGCCCGCTCAGGGCCGCCGGCGCGCCGGGAGGGCCGCGCGCAGCGCCGCGCCCGCCTGGATCAGCACCAGGGGCGCAAGGCTCATGGCGAGCACCAGCGCCCACATGGCGGGCGTCGGCCGGGTGAGGTTCAGCACCCCGGCCAGCACCGGCACATGGGGCGGCACCACCAGCAGCGCCGAGCAGGTAAGAAGCGCCGCCCAGACCCAGGGATTGGCCGTAACCTCGTTGCGGACCACGCCGGAACGCGACCCGCGCATGTTGAAGACGTGGAACAGCTGGGCGAAGGCGAGGGTGAGGAAGGTGACCGTCACCACGTCGGCGGGGGCAAGGCCGAGCCCCAGCCGCGCCCCGGCCAGCGCGCCGAAGGTGCCGGCGGTGAGGGCGAGGCTCTGCAGCACGATGGTGGCCCATTGCGCCCGGCCCAGGATCGGCTCCCGCGGATCGCGGGGCGGGCGGTCCAGCACGTCCTTTTCGCCCTCTCCCATGGCAAGGGCGAACGCGGGGAACACGTCGGTGACGAGGTTGAGATAGAGGATCTGCAGCGGCAGCACCGGCAGCGGCAAGGTGGAGAGCACCGCCAGCCCGACCACCAGCACCTCGCTGATGTTGCAGGCCAGCAGATAGGCCACGAACCGGCGGATGTTGGCGAAGATCACCCGGCCTTCGCGGATCGCCCTCACGATGCTGGGGAAGGCATCGTCGAGCAGCACCATGGCGGCGGCCTGGCGGGCCACGTCGGTGCCGCGCAGGCCCATGGCGACGCCGATGTCGGCCTGCTTGAGGGCCGGGGCGTCGTTCACCCCGTCGCCGGTCATGGCCACCACTTCGCCGCAGGCCTGGTAGGCCTTCACCAGGGCGAGCTTCTCCGCCGGGCTCACCCGGGCGAAGATCCGCACGTCCCTGAGCTTGGCGCCGCCGTCGGCTTCGGCATCGGCCACGAGGTCGGCCACCGCGCGGCCTCCCGCCACCGCGTCGGCGCACGCCTCGGACGCCGTGGCCGGGGGGCGGGCAAGGCCCACGGCCCGGCCGATGCTGCGCGCCGTCACCAGGTGGTCGCCGGTCACCATCACCACGCGGATGCCGGCCCGGTGGCAGTCCGCGATGGCCGCCGGCACGTCGGCGCGGGCCGGATCCTCAAGGCCGATGAGGCCGGCGAACACGAGGTCCTCGTAAGGCGGCGCGTCGGGGTCGGCGCCGGTCTTCACCGCGCAGGCGAGGACGCGCAGGCCTTCCCGCCCCAGCGTCTCCATGGCGGCGAGCCAGTGGGCGCGGCGGGCCTCGACGAGGGGGCGCTCGCGGTCGCCGTCCAGCTCGCGGGTGGCGGCGGCGAGCACCTGCTCCGGCGCGCCCTTCACCGCGAACAGCACGTCCGCGCCGCGCCGGTGCATGCTGGCCATCATCCTGCCGACGCTGTCGAAGGCGTGGCCCCCGAGCTTGGGTGCGCCATCCAGCAGCGCCTCGCGGGAGAGGCCGGCCCGGAGGCCGAGCCGCAGCAGGGCGAGCTCCATGGGATCGCCGCTGCCTTGCGCCTCCCCGCTTTCGAGGGAGGCGTCGTTGCACCGCACGGCGGTCTCGATGAGGGTGGAAAGCTCGCGGTCGCCGTCGAGGGGGATGGCTCCGTCGCCGGCGCCCGGCGTCACGTCCATCTCCCCCGAGGACAGGACGAGGCGGCGCACCGCCATGCGGTTCTCGGTGAGGGTGCCGGTCTTGTCGGTGAGGATGACGGTGGTCGCGCCCAGCGTCTCCACGGCCGAGAGCCGCTCGATGAGGGCATTCTGCCGCGCCATGCGCCACATGCCGCGCGCCAGCACGAGGGTGGCGACGATGGGCAGCCCCTCGGGAATCGCCGCCACCGCGAGGGCGATGGCGGCCTGAACCATGAGGACGGCGTCCTTGCCGGTGAGGAGGCCGACGCCGGCGATGACCACGGCGAGGCTCACGACCGCCCAGATCATCTGGCTGGAGAGGCGCGCGAGCTGCCGTTCGAGCGGGGATTCCTCGGGCGAGGCCTCCTCGACCAGGCGGGAGATGCGGCCGAGCTCGGTGCCAAGGCCGGTGGCCACTGCAACGCCCACGCCGGCGCCGCGGGTGAGCGTGGTGCCCTTGAAGAGCATGGAGCCGCGCTCCGCCAGCGGCGCCCCGGCCGGCACCGGCGCAACGGATTTCTCCACCGCCACGGATTCACCCGTGAGGGTGGATTCGTCGGTGGCGATGCCGGACGCCTCCACCAGCCTGAGGTCGGCGGAAACCCGATCGCCCGCCTCCACCAGCACCACATCGCCGGGCACCATCTCCTCGGCGGGAATGACGCGCACGTGGCCGTCCCGCCGTACCCGCGCCGCATGGGTGCCGAGCGCCCGGAGCGCCTCCAGGGAGCGCACCGCGCGGATCTCGGTGAGGAAGCCGATGGCGGCATTCAGCAGCAGCACGACCACGATGGCCGCCACTTCCTCCAATTCGCCGAATGCCAGGGCCAGCGCCGCCGCGGCCGCCAGCAGATAGACCATGGGGCTGAGGAACTGGTGGAGGAGCACCGCGAGCGCGCTGGCGGTGCGTCGCGC
>JAFIHR010000381.1 GCA_017849325.1 Xanthobacter autotrophicus
CCGAGGCATCGATGGGATCGTAATGGCTCATGCGCCGGGGGCCAGGAGCTGCAATTCGTCAGGGACCGGCGCGAAATGGCCGGCGATCACCTCGGGATCGATCTCCGCCAGGGTCGCGGGCTGCCATTTCGGCGCATTGTCGCGATCCACCAGCACGGCGCGCACGCCCTCGTAGAAATCGTGGCCCGCCGCGACCCGGCTCACGATCCGGTATTCCATCTTCATGCACTCGCCGAGGCTGAGGTCCACCCCGCGGCGCATCTGCTCCATGGCGATGGACATGCTGGTGGGCGACTTGGCGGTGGGCGCGGTGGCGGGAATGGCGGCCGCCAGCTCCGCGGCATAAGCGGCGAACGGGCCATCCCCGGCGGCGGCGGCCTGGAGCGCGGCATGGATCGCCAGGATCGAGCCCTTGTCGAAGGTCTCGGCGATGAAGGCGCGCCGGTCGGCCAGCTCGCCGGGACCGGGCTCGATACGGTGGTCGTTGATGGTGCGGTCCACGTCGCCGCCGGCGATGAGCGCCTCCTCCAGCGCCGGGAACACCGTGGAGGGCACCACATCGGTGGCGAGGCCGCAGGCATAGGCGTCCTCGGCCCGGATGCGCGTGCCGGTGAGCGCCAGGAACACGCCGAAGGAGCCCGGCAGGCGCGGCAAAACGTGGCTTCCGCCCACGTCGGGGAACAGGCCGATGTTCACCTCGGGCATGGCGAAGAGGTATTTGTCGCCGGCGATGCGGTGGCTGCCGTGGGCCGAGAGGCCGAAGCCGCCACCCATGCAGATGCCGTCGATCAGCGCGATATAGGGCTTGGGGAAGCTGCCGATATAGTCGTTCAGCACATATTCCTCGCGCCAGAAGGTGACCGCCTCGGCGGTCTGGCCCGAGCGCCCGAGGTCGTAGAGCGTGCGCACGTCGCCGCCGGCGCAGAACGCCTTCTCCCCCGCGCCCTTGACGATCACGCGGGTGATCTTCGGGTCGTTCGCCCAGGCGCGCATCTTCGGCAGGATCTCGCGCACCATGGGCAGGTTGAGCGCGTTGAGGGCCTTCGGGCGGTTGAGGGTGATGACGCCGGCCTCGCCCTTTTCTTCGAGAAGGACATCAGGTTCCATGGCGCGCCATCCCTTGTTGCCGGAAACGTTGGCCCCGCGGCCCGCGGCGGGCTGGAGCGAAGCGGTGGCGGCAAGGGTTAGACGGGCTGGCACCAAGCGTCAACGTGCGGTGCCGCACAGCCCGTGGGCGGCAAACCCGCTCCCGCGCCGGGCAGCGGCGTCGTGGGCCTCGCCGTGCCCCGGCACGGGGTCTATAAGGGCGGGCACCGATCCGCCGGCCGTGGCGCCTTTCGCCTCGATGGCGGCCCGGCCCGACGCGCCGCCCCTGTCCCGACCCCGCCCCTGCATCCGTGAGCGCCCCATGCCCCTGTCCTCCCGCACCCTCCGTCCCGCTCCCGCCGCGCCTCTCGACGGCAATGTGAGGGAGGGCGGGCTCGACCTGATCCACCGCCCGCGGCGCAACCGCAAGAGCGACTGGTCGCGGCGTCTGGTGCGCGAGGCGGCGCTGTCGGTGGACGATCTCATCTGGCCGATCTTCGTCATGGCCGGCGAGGCCACCCGCAGCCCCATCCCCTCCATGCCGGGGGTGGAGCGCCTCACCGTGGACGAGGCGGTGCGCGCCGCCGTCCATGCCGCCGAGCTGCGGATCCCCGCCCTCGCCCTCTTCCCTTATGTGGACCCGACCCTGCGCGATCCGGCGGGCAGCGAGGCGCTCAACGGGCAGAACCTCGTCTGCCAGACGCTGCGGGCCATCAAGAAGGAGGTGCCCGACCTCGGCCTCATCACCGACGTCGCCCTCGATCCCTACACCAGCCACGGCCACGACGGCCTGCTGGACGAGGGGCGCATCCTCAACGACGAGACGGTGGACGTGCTGGTGCGCCAGGCGGTGGTGCAGGCCGAGGCCGGCGCCGACGTGATCGCCCCCTCCGACATGATGGACGGCCGGGTGGGCGCCATCCGCGCCGGGCTCGACGCGGCGGGCTTCCAGGACGTGCAGATCCTGTCCTATGCAGCGAAGTATGCCTCGGCCTTCTACGGCCCGTTCCGCGACGCCATCGGCACGGCGAAGACCCTCTCGGGCGCCAAGCGCACCTATCAGATGGACCCCGGCAACGGCCTCGAAGCCCTGCGCGAGGCGGCGCTCGACGTGGACGAGGGCGCCGACATGCTGATGGTGAAGCCGGGCCTGCCCTATCTCGACATCGTGTGGCGGCTGAAGGAGGCCTTCGGCCTGCCCACCTTCGCCTATCAGGTGTCGGGCGAGTACGCCATGATCGAGGGCGCGGCGCGCCAGGGCTGGGTGGACGGCGAGCGGATCATGCTGGAGAGCCTCATCGCCTTCAAGCGCGCCGGGGCCGACGGGGTGCTCACCTATTTCGCGCCGCGCGTCGCCAAGCTGCTGGCGAAGGGCTGAGGCCGCGGCCGCACCGCCGCGTTCCGGGGCCTGCATCACCGCTGAAAGCCGCGTAAGCTCGCCGGCCGGGATAAGGGAATCGCGTCGCGGGCGGCGCGCGGAGGGAGCACGCATGCCGGAGTCCGCGGAACAGCTTTCCGACCTGCCGGTCACCCTCGCCGACGTGGAGGCGGCCCGCCCGCTGGTGAGCGCCGCGGTGCTGCGCACCCCCACCCTGCCGGCGCCGCGCCTGTCCGCCCTCACCGGCGCCGATCTTTATGTGAAGTTCGAGAACTTCCAGGTCACCGCCTCCTTCAAGGAGCGCGGCGCGGTGGCGAAGCTCGCCCGGCTCTCCGCCGGGGAGGCGCGGCAGGGCGTGGTGGCCATGTCGGCGGGCAACCATGCCCAGGCGGTGGCCTATCACGGCACGCGGCTCGGCATCTCCACCGTCATCGTCATGCCCGAGGCGACCCCGCAGGTGAAGGTGGCCGCCACCGAGGCGTTCGGCGCCCGCGTGGTGCTGTTCGGCGATACGGTGGCCGATGCCCAGAAGGAGGCCCAGCGCATCGCCCGCGACGAGGCGCGCGTCTTCGTCCACCCCTTTGACGATCCCGACGTGATCGCCGGCCAGGGCACCGCGGGCCTGGAGATGATCGAGGACGCCCCGCCGCTCGATGCCGTGCTGGTGCCCATCGGCGGCGGCGGGCTGATCTCCGGCATGGCGCTGGCCTTCGCCGGCCATTCGCCCGCCACCGAGGTGATCGGCGTCGAGGCGGCGCTCTACCCTGCCATGTGGTCGGCGCTCACCGGAGAGGCGCGGCCCTGCGGCGGGCCGACGCTCGCGGAAGGCATCGCCGTGCCGCGCGGCGGCGAGCTGACCACCGTCATCCTGAAGCGACTCGTCCCGTCCATCGCCTTGGTGGAGGAATCGGCGCTGGAGCGGGCGGTCAACGCCTTCCTGCTGCAGCAGAAGGCGCTGGCGGAGGGTGCCGGCGCCGCCGGCCTTGCCGCTTTGCTCGCCGATCCGGAGCGTTTCCGGGGGCGGCGGGTGGGCCTCATCCTCACCGGCGGCAACATCGATCCGCGCATGGTGGCGAGCGTGCTGCTGCGCGAGCTGGAGCGGGAGGAGCGCATCGTCTCCTTCCGCCTCACCATCCTCGACCGGCCGGGCATGCTCGGGCGCATCTCCACCCTGCTCGGCAAGCTCGGCGCGAACATCCTGGAGGTGCATCACCGCCGCACCTTCCTCGACGTGCCGGCCAAGGGCACGCGGCTCGACCTCACGGTGGAGACCCGCGACCAGCACCACGCCCAGACCATCCAGGCGGCGCTGGAGGCGGAAGGCATGCCGGTGCAGCGCCTCGGCGCCGGCGGGGTGGACTGGTAGGCACCTCGGTAGGGCAAAGGCCGATCTTGAAAAACGCCGGCGGGTCCCTACGTCAATGGGCCTGAAGGAGCTTCGGCCGCCATGACCAACCCGACGAGTGACACGTCTTCCGATCTGCCGCGCATCGGTGTCTCCACCGCCGAACGGCCCCACGCCTATGATCCGGTGACCCAGCCGGAATATTTCGACGGCGTGGTCTCGCGCCGCATCGTGGCGTTCTGCGTGGATGCGATGATGATCATCGGGCCGATCGTCCTGCTCGCCCTGTTCATATTCGTGTTCGGCATCGTCACCCTGAGTCTGGGATGGATGCTGTTCCCGCTGCTGGGGCCGGCATTCGTCATCTGGGCCATCACCTACAACGCCATCACGCTGGGCTCGCCCGCCTCCGCCACGCTCGGCATGCGCCTGATGGACCTCGAAATGCGCACCTGGTACGGCGCGCCCTGCTATTCGCTCCTCGGCGCGGTGCATGCGGTGTGCTTCTGGGTGTCGATCTCGGTGGGCACGCCGCTGGTGCTGGTCATCGCCCTGTTCAACGACCGGCGCCGCCTGCTGCACGATTTCCTCGTCGGCACGGTGGTGGTGAACAACGAGGGCCGGGCCGCCATGCTGCGGCGCCCGCGGTGACGCCGGGCCTGAGCGCCTGCGGAATGAAAAAATCCGGGGCGGGTCGCGCTTTGCCTTTGACCCGCCCGCAAACTGCGGCGATGCTGTTCACCCTTGAGGTTCGAACGCCGTGAGCGAGCATCCCCGCGACACACCGCAATTCTACCTGACCGCCCCTTCGCCCTGCCCCTACCTGCCCGGCCGCGAGGAGCGCAAGGTGTTCACGCACCTGGTCGGCGAGCGCGCCACCGCGCTCAACGACGTGCTGACCCAGGGCGGCTTCCGGCGCAGCCAGTCCATCGCCTACCGGCCCGCCTGCGAGGGCTGCCGCGCCTGCGTCTCCGTCCGGATCTGCGTCGACGAGTTCCACGAATCGCGCAGCTTCCGCCGGGTGCTGAAAGAGAATGCCGACCTCGTCGGCCAGGGGCGCCCGCCGACCCCGACCTCCGAGCAGTACGGCCTGTTCCGCGCCTATGTGGGCACGCGCCACGGCGCCGGCGGCATGGCCGACATGAGCGTGCTCGACTACGCCATGATGGTCGAGGACACCCATGTGGAGACGCGGCTCATCGAATACCGCAAGAAGGGGTCCGACTATCGGGTGAACGGCCGGGCGAGCGACGACCTGATCGCCGTGGCGCTGACCGACATCCTCGCGGACGGCCTGTCCATGGTCTATTCCTTCTTCAATCCCAACGTGCCGCACCGCTCGCTGGGCACCTACCTGATCCTCGACCACGTGACCCGCGCGAAGGCGATCGGCCTGCCCTACGTCTATCTCGGCTATTGGGTCGATGGCTCGAAGAAGATGGACTACAAGCGCCGCTTCCTGCCCCAGGAACGCCTCTCGCCCCACGGCTGGGAGCGGGCGGAGAGCTGACGCGGCCTTATGGCCGCTCGAAGCAAACGCGCGGGGTCGATCTCCACGTCCGCTGCGGCTATGTAGTCCCCGCCGCAGGCGCACGCCGCCGGGCGGCGTCGGCTCACGCGCTTCGGGAAGGGGACCCGATGATCTATCTGACCAACGCCGCCAACATCTTCGTTGCCGTGTTCGCGGCTCTGTTTCCCATCGTCAACCCGCTCGGCGGGGCGCCCATCTTCCTCAACTTCGTGCGCGGCTGCTCGCCCGAGGCGCGCGAGCGCATCGCCCGCAAGGTGGGAATCTACGGCTTCCTGCTGCTCCTCGGCTCGCTGCTCATCGGCACGCAGGTGCTGCTCTTCTTCGGAATCTCCCTGCCGGTGCTGCGGGTTGCCGGCGGCCTGATCGTCGCGTCGGTGGGCTGGAACATGCTGCATCAGGGCGACGACCCGGCGAACCGCACCGGCGGCGAGGTGGCGGACGCGGACGTGGAGGGGCAGGCCTTCTATCCCCTCACCCTGCCGCTCACCGTCGGCCCCGGCTCGATCGCCGCCGCCATCGCTTTGGCGGCCAGCCATCCCTCCACGGTGCGCAGCGATCTCGTGATGTCGCTCTCCAGCCTCGCCGGAGCGGTGGCCGGGCTCTTCGCCGTCTCGCTCACGGTCTATTTCTGCTTCCGCGAGGCGCCCACCATCGAGCGGGTGCTGGGCAAGACCGGCACCAACGTGCTGGTGCGCCTGTTCGCCTTCATCCTGCTCGCCATCGGCATGCAGATCGTCTGGCTGGGCGTGCACGGACTCATCACCGAGGTGATGCCCAAGGCCGCGTGACGCAGCGGACGCCGACGGGCGGCGCATGGCCGCCCTGAGCGGAGCGGAATTCCAGTGCCGGCCCGGGCCTGATACCACTGGACGGGGGGTCCACTTCCCGCCCAGGAGCATCGCCATGTCCGCACCCGCCAACACCCGCATTTCCCGCGTCGCCGTGATCGGCGCGGGCACCATCGGGGCGAGCTGGGCGGCGCTGTTCCTCGCCCGCGGCCTCGACGTGGTGGTGAGCGATCCCGCCCCCGGCGCCGCCGAGGCCACCGCCGCGCTCATCCTCCAGGCCTGGCCGGCGCTGACCCGTCTCGGGGCCGGGGCGGATATCGATCCCCGCTCCTGGCGCTTCGAGCCCGATCCGGTGAAGGCGGTGGAGGGCGTCCATTTCGTCCAGGAGAACGCGCCCGAGCGCTACGAGGTGAAGCGCGCGCTGCTGCCGAAGATCGATGCGGTGCTGGCGCCGGAGGTGGTCATCGCATCGAGCTCCTCGGGCCTTCTGGTGAGCCATTTCTCCGATGGCTGCCGGCATCCCGAGCGCTGCGTGATCGGCCATCCGTTCAATCCGCCCCACCTCATCCCGCTGGTGGAGGTGGTGGGCGGGCCGCGCGCCAGCCGCGCCGCCATCGACACCGCCATGGATTTCTACCGGGCCATCGGCAAGCACCCCATCGAGATCCACAAGGAGGTGAAGGGCCACGTGGCCAACCGCCTGCAGGCGGCGCTGTGGCGCGAGGCCATCTATCTCGTCGAGCAGGGCGTGATCTCGGTGGCCGACGTGGATGCCGCGGTGTCCGAGGGGCCGGGCCTGCGCTGGGCGCTGATGGGCCAGAACATGATCTTCAACCTCGGCGGCGGTGGCGGCGGGCTGGCCCATTTCCTCGATCACCTGCTGCCGGCGGTGGAGGAGTGGTGGGCCGACCTCGGCTCGCCCATCATGACGACCGACCTGCAGCGCCGCCTCGTCGACGGGGTGAAGGAGGAGGCTGCCGGCCGCACCCTGGCCGA
>JAFIHR010000001.1 GCA_017849325.1 Xanthobacter autotrophicus
GGCATCGCCGCGGCGGCGCGCCAGTGCAATCTCGGCTTCCTGCCGCTGGTGGAGGAGCGCTTCGACCTGCTGGTGTGGCGCAAGGCCTATTTCGATCCGCCGTTCCAGAAGTTCGTCAGCTTCTGCCGGCACGATGCCTTCCGCGCCAAGGCCGATGCCTTCGGCGGCTACGACGTGTCCGGCTTCGGGACCGTCCACTTCAACGGAAACGGCGCCTGAGGCACCGGCGCGGCGCGCCAAAGGGCCGCAAACGCATGCGCCGCACGCGGTCATCCACGTGCGGCGCCGTCATGCGCGTCGAGCTGCGATCCGCCGGTCTGCCGCCGAAGCGTTCCCCCGCGGGGCGGCGTGGCAGGATCAGTCGACGGCGACGATGACCTCGGAGGACTTCACCACGGCCGTGGCGGCGCCGCCGACCTTGAGGCCCAGCTCGTCAACGGATTCGTTGGTGATCGAGGCGGTGATCTTCAGGCCGTTGGAATCGATCACCACGTGGGAGGTGGTGGCGCCCTTCTTGATGTCGACGATCTTGCCGGGGAAGGCATTGCGCGCGGAGAGCTTCATCTTCTTGTCCTTTTCGGTTCCGCAGGGCGCCGGCCCGGCCGGTCCCTGCTGCGGGTGCTCCTTGCTTGAGCGCTCTTCGATTGCCCCTTGAGCCCTCCGCCGTGACGGACCCGGCGGCGGGCCTGCCGCGCCGCCGGCTCAGTCCACGGCGACGATCACCTCGGACGCCTTGACGATGGCGGTGGCCATGCCGCCGACCTTGAGGCCCAGGTCATCCACCGATTCGTTGGTGATGGCGGCGGTGATCTTCATGCCGTTCGCATCGATCACGACGTGCGACGTGGTCGAGCCTTTCTTGATGTCGACGATCTTTCCGGAAAAGGCGTTGCGCGCGGAGACCTTCATCTTCGTGTCCTCTCATGGTCCGGCCAATGACCAAGGACGCATGACCTTGACCTGACCTTTCCGAAGACGAGGCATCTCGTCTCCGACACTCACCTAAGGCGCCGCCGTTGGGGAAACAAGGTCCGAATAATATGATTATTTTACGCCACTCTTCGCAAGAGGTGCACCGCCCCGGGGCAAGCAGGGGGGCGCCGGTGGGGTCGACCGTTATGTAAAGCTTTTGTGACGTCAGCGTTTTTCGCCTCGCCTGCCGGCGCGAATGCAAATGGCCGCCGTCCGGGTCGGGCGGCGGCCATTGCAGGTCAGGGTTGAGAATTTTTCAGGATGCTGCGGGCAGGGCCGGCACATCGAGCGCGCGGAAGATGGCGCAGCGGCGGAACACCTCCAGGGTGGGCGGCACGTCCTTCTGCGAGCAGAACTTGGACACCAGCTTGGCGAGGCCCTTGATGTCGCGGCCCGAGGTCTCGGGGAAATGCTCCACCAGGGTGTCGATGAGGCTGTCCTCCAGCGGCAGCTTGAACTGCTCGGCCATCACCTTCCAGATCTTGCGCCGGTCGTCGGCGCTCGGGGAATGGTATTTGATGAGGGCGATGCAGCGCGAGATGATGGCCTCGTCGATGTCGTCCACCCGGTTGGTGGTGAGGAACAGGAGGCCGTTGAAATATTCCAGCACGCGCAGGAACACGCCCACCACCGCGTTCATGGTGAGGTTGTCCTGCCGGCGCTTGATGTAGACGTCCGCCTCGTCGATCAGCATCACGGCGCCCCAGCGCTGGGCGCGGGTGAGGGCGTCCTTGAGCTGCTGCTCCATGGTGGCGACGTCGAGGCCGAGCTGGCCCGAATGCACCCGGTAGAGCGGGCGCTGGATGATCTCCGAATAGACCTCGGCGGTGAGCGTCTTGCCGACGCCGGGCGGGCCGGCGCACAGCACGGTGGTGCCGCCCGACTTGCCCACCACGATGTCGTCCATCAGGACGTTCATCTCGGCGGTGAGGATGTCGATGAGGTCGGTCTGCTCCGGGGGCAGCACCAGCTTCTGCTTGAGCTCGGGGTGGTATTCGTAGGGCCGGATGTCGTCCACATGGACCCACACGTGGTGGTGCAGCTCCAGGTGGAACATCAGGATCAGCGGATGGATGGGCATGTCCGTGAAGGCGCCCTTGGGAATGCTCTCCTTCGCCTTCCGGAGCGCCTCGTCCACCGCCATGTGGAAGAGGTTCTGCTTGTCCGCCTTCTTCACGATCTTGTCGAGGAAGAAGCCCGAGGTCTCGTTGCCGAGGGTGCGCTCGCCCAGCAGCTCCTCGTCATTGACGAGACGGGTCTCGCCGCCGGAGGAGGACAGCACGATCACCGACTTGCGCGCCCAGTCGGTGTCACGGCGGTTGGCGGTGGGATCCTCGGCGAAGATGCCGGTGCCGCGCCCGGAGAACTGGTGGCCGTAGCGGGAACGCCAGGCGAAATAGCGCTCCATCTGGGAGTCGAACGAGGCGAGCAACGCCTCGTCCTCCATCAGCCAGCCCTTGGCCGCCAGGGTCCCGGCGATGGTGAGCCCGCGCAGGTCCTTGGAGCGGATCAGCAGGTTCTCCACGTGCGTCTTGCCGCGGTTGTTGGCCTTGAGCTCGACGATGAGGCGCCC
>JAFIHR010000065.1 GCA_017849325.1 Xanthobacter autotrophicus
AAGCGCAGCACCTCCACCGTGCGCAGCGCCACCGTATGCTCGGACGGATCCACCACCCACACGGCGGGCTTGCCGTCGAGCCGGGTGAGCGCGCTCGCCGGCACCTCGATGGCCGAGCCCTCGCCGGTGCTGATGCGCCCGCTCACGGTGGTGCCGAGACGCATGGCCTCAGGCGGATTGGTCAGCCCCATGCGCACCCGGAAGGTGCGGGTCACCGGATCCGCCTGGGGCGCGATCTCGCGCACCCGGGCGCTGGCGGTGACGGCCGCGTTGTCCACCAGGGAGACGGTGACGGGCGCGTTCTCCGGCAGGGAGTTGAGCACCTGCGCGGGCACCTCGAACACCGCGTCGCGGCCGTCCTGGCGCGCCACCTCCACCACCGTCTGGCCCGGCTGCACCACCTCGCCGGGCTCGGCGCGGCGGGCGGTCACGGTGCCGGGAGCGTCGGCGCGCAGCTCGGTGTAGCCGAGGCGGTCGTTGGCGATCTTGAGCTGGGCCTCCGCATTCTCCACCTGCGAGCGGGAGGTAAGAAACGCCTTTTCCGCTGCCTCATACTGGGCGCGCGGGGTGAAGCCGCGGGCCAGGAGCTGGCGCTGGCGATCGTAGGCGTTGCGGGTCTGGCTGAGCTGGGCATTGGCGGCGGAGAGCGCGGCCTCGGCCTGGCGCACCGCGTTCTGCTCGTTCTGCGGGTCGAGCCGGGCGAGCACCTGGCCCGCGGTGATGCGGTCGCCCACGTTCACCCGGCGCTCGATGATGCGCCCGCCGATGCGGAAGCCGTAGGACGCCTCGTTCTGCGCCTCCACCTGGCCGGTGAGGGTCACCGTGTCGCCGGCGGCGCGGGAGACCACGGTGACGGTGCGCACCGGGCGGATCTCCGGGGCCGCGGCCTTCTCCTCGCCCCCGCAGGCGGCAAGGAGCACCGCCGCGGACGCCAGCACGATGAGGGTGCGCACCGGCCGGGCGGCGGGGCGCCGACCATCCGTCGCCCATCGGCGGGCGGGCGTCCATCGGCTGCTGGGTACGGGCACGGGCAGATCCTTTCCATCCGGCGCGCCACCTGAGGGTGCAGTGCAGCGCGTCCTGCGCTTGACTTTGGAGCAGGATGCGCACAATCCGTCAAGGGTATTCACCTGCCCAGATACAGTAGATCGCGACATCACGTAGCCGAATTGCCGCACCGTACAGCGAAAACCGATCAACGATCGCCGCGCGACGCGGATTAAATCATATGTAATTTTCGCTCATGGCTCATTTCATCACGCATAGATCGTAACTACAGTCGGCGAGAGGAGATTTTTTGTTAGCTGGAGTTTGCCTTTTTTCCAATGCTTCCCGGGGCGTTCCGGAAGGAACGGGAGGAAAGGCGCCGACACCGAGCAAACGGCCCAAGTCCGGTACGGACTCAAATGTGATAACGAAGACAAACTAGTCTACATCTCACCGACACAATGCCTAAAGTAAAATAGAAATCTCTACCGGACCCGATCCGGCACCATCAAAGTGGGGGGAGACGACGGCATGCGTGGGGCACTTGCACTGGGATTGATGCTCGTGATCGGCGCCACCAGCGCCAAGGCGGAAGTCGCCCGCCCGGCGATTACAGCCTCCTGCTCGCAGGAGCGGCTCTGCCAACTGAAAAAGTTCTATGAAATCCCGAATTTCCGCATCGGCGGCACCTACGATCCCGCCACGCCGCAGGCCTGGGCGTTCGGCGGCGCGGGCGGCACCACCCTGGAATCCCTCGGCGCCGGGCCGCTGAAGACCGCCTACATCGCCCTCGGCACGCCGCGGCGCAACGCCGCCGGCGAAATCATCAACGCGGTCGTCGTCAATGCCTTCTATTCGGGCGACGCCACCGACATGTATGCGCAATGGGTGGAAGGCACCGGCCTGTCCGGCGGCCCGGTGATCGGACCCGACCGTGCCATCGACACCAACCAGTATTATGTGGTGCTGCTCGACGGCCTCGGCCTGTGGGGCGCCAGCAAGCCCTCGGACGGGCTCGGCCAGAAATTCCCCCAATACCACTATCAGGACCTCGTGCAGGCGAGCTACCGCCTGCTGCGCGACCATCTGAAGGTGGCCCATGCGGCGCTGGTGACGGGCGTCTCCATGGGCGCCACCCAGACCTATGTCTGGGGCGTGATGCACCCCGACTTCATGACCGGCCTCATGCCCATCGGCGGCACCACCCAGTCCGACGGCGGCGACCCGGTGGGCAACTGGACCTTCCAGCTCATGTCCGCGGCCATCGAGAGCGACCCGCAATGGCGCGCCACCGGCGGCAATTATTACGACCTGCCCAAGGAGAAGCACCCCAACCAGGGCGTGGCCTTCGGCTGGTCGGTGCTGCTGCTCACCGGCTTCGACTTCGATTTCCGCTCGCAGCAGGACTGGAAGGCGGTGCAGCCCGACATCTTCTACTGGAAGCCCCCCACCCCCGAGGCCGGCGCGGGCGTCGCCAAGCGGGCGCTCCAGTTCGATGCGGTGGA
Source organism: Xanthobacter autotrophicus (assembly GCA_017849325.1). Taxonomy (GTDB): domain Bacteria; phylum Pseudomonadota; class Alphaproteobacteria; order Rhizobiales; family Xanthobacteraceae; genus Xanthobacter; species Xanthobacter autotrophicus_B. Next base: position 2,493 of record JAFIHR010000065.1, read on the forward strand.
CCTTCTGTGGCGCAACCGGGCGGGCGAGACCTACAACATCAATGCCGAGCTCTCGCGCATCAAGGCGCGCACCCTCGTGATGCACATCGAGAACGACCAGTGGCTCACCTTCGACCGCGCCAAGCGGGCGGTGGAGAAGATCCCCGGCGCGGACTTCGTGCACGAGACGAGCCCGGTGGCCCATTATGGCGTGTTCTCGCTGCTGAAGAACCGCCAGTTCGACCCCACCGTCGTGTCGTTCCTGACCGACGTCTCCCGCCGCACCACCGACAATGCGCTGGTGGCGAAGAGCTACCGCACCCCCGGCGTCGCCGCCGACATCCGCCCCGACCAGTCGTTCTGGAACGAGGCCATCACCTACCCCTTCCCGGTGAAGAAGACCAAAGTGACCGATTCCCGCGGGGTTGAGTGGGACATCGGCTACATGGACGAATATGCCGGCACCGATCCCAACCCGGACGTGCTGGTCATCATCCACGGCAAGGGCGCGTTCGGCGGCCACTACGGCAATGTGATGCGCATCGCCTTGGAGCGCGGCCTGCGCGTCATCGTGCCGGACCTGCCCCATTACGGCATGTCCGGCCCCGGCAATCTCGACAAGAGCCCGGCCCGCACCATGCAGGAGATGCGCGAGGTGGTGCACGGCCTCGTGGTGGACCAGCTGAAGGTGGGCAAGGCCGCCTATATGGGCCATTCCATGGGCGGGCAGATCGTGCTCGGCTATGCGCTGAGCTGGCCCGATGCGGTGACCAAACTCATCCTCGAAGCCCCGGCGGGCCTTGAGGAATACCCCCGCAAGGTCGCCATCGCGCCGGGCAAGAGCGTCGATTTGTTCGACCCCGCCTTCGCCCACGATTTCGAGGCCTGGGCCAAGGCCTGGGATCCCACCGGCCTGCGCGCCCGCGAGATGGCGCTCACGCCCGAGCAGATCGACGATTTCTTCCACTTCCGCCAGCGCAACCCGGTGACCGGGCAGGTGACGCCGTCGAAATCCGGCTATTTCCTGCGCGACAGCGAATATGCCCGGCTCCACACCGCCCAGCGCATCGGCCTCACCAAGGCGGACCCGCGCGAGCTGAAGCAGTGGGTGGATGTCTTCATCTTCGATGTCTACGCCATGGCGAGCGAGAACCTCGAAGGCGACAAGAACAGCCTCTACAACCGCCTCACCGAGATCAAGGTGCCGATCTTCCTGGCCTTCGGCGACAAGGAGCCGTTCATTCCCAGCACGGCCTTCAACGGGCGCACCGATCTCTCGCGCGACGTGGTGCTGCCCTTCATGCGCCGCATGAGCGCGGCGGGGCGCGACATGCAGACCAAGATCTATCCCGGCAGCGCCCATTTCATCCACACCGACGAGCCCGTCGCCTTCGCCGAGGACGTGGTGGATTTCGTCGAGGATGGCCGGGTGAAGACCACCAGCCAGGTGGTGGTGGACCGCCTGTTCCACGGCGCCGCGGAAAAGGCCGCCCCGGCCCCGGCCGGCGCCGCCGCCGTGCCCACCGGCCTCAGCAAGTAGGGAGACCGCCATGCAGCGGCTGAAGGTAGGGGACATCGAGCTGGCCTGGCGCGACTGGGGCGCCGGGCCCACCACCGTCCTCTTCATCCACGGCAATCTGGCCAGCAAGGACTGGATCGAGCTCGCCGCGCCCCACTTCCCGCCGGGCGTGCGCACCATCGCGGTGGACTGGCGGGGCTGCGGCGACAGCGACAAGCCCGCCCCCCTGCCCGATTATTCCAACTATTCCATCGCCCGGCACGCCGACGACATGCTGGGGGTGCTCGATGCCCTCGGCGTCGGCTTCTGCCACCTCGCCACCCATTCCACCGGCGGCATCATCTCCACCCGCATGCTGCTGAAGCAGCCGCAGCGCTTCGGCCGGGTGTTCGCCCTCTCGCCGGTGGGCCCGCAGAGCCTGCCCTTCACCGACAAGCAGAAGGCCTTCTTCGGCCAGATGAAGCAGAGCCTGGACCTCACCCGGCAGGTGATGGCCGCCACCGCGTCGAGCCTGTTCGAGCCCAAGAGCTTCTCGAACGGCGTGCTGCGCTTCCGGCCGAACGTGGGCGCGCTGCGCGAGCGCCTGTTCGAGCGCATCGTGGACCAGACCTTCGCCGTGTCCGACGGGATCTGGTTCGGCACTCCGGACACCCTCACCAAGGAGGCGGCAAGCGGAGAGCTGAAAGCCCGGATGGGCGAGATCGACCACCCCCATCTCGTGGTGTGGGGCGCCGACGACAGGATCATCCCCGAGCCGCACCTCAAGGAGATGGCCGAGCGGATGCCCGACTGCCGCTTCATCGCCGTGCCCGGCGTGAGCCACAGCATGAATCTTGAGGCGCCGGAGCTTTACGCCGGCTATTTCGGCGCCTGGTTCGGCGGGCTTACCCTCTAGGGAGCCGGCCGCTCAGCGCGCGGCCGGCGCGCCCTCCGCCCCCGCCAGCGCATCGCGCAGCAGCAGCGCGATGTGGCGCGCCTGCCGGCCGGTGCCGTGCTCGATCTGGTGGCGGCAGGAGAAGCCGTTGGCGATCACCTGCGTGCCCTCTTCCGCCTCGCGCACGGCGGGGAGCAGCTTCAGTTCCGCCATCTGCATGGAGGCGTCGTAATGCTCGGCCTCCAGGCCGAAGCTGCCGGCCATGCCGCAGCAGCTCGTCTCGACGATCTCGTAGGAGAAATCCGGGATCCAGCCCAGCACCTTGCGGGTCGCCTTCATCACCCCGAAGGCCTTCTGGTGGCAGTGGCCGTGCAGCACCGCCTTGGGCTGGGCCACCGGCTTGAGATCGAGCCGCAGGCCCTTGTTCTGGTATTCCCGCGAGAGGAATTCCTCGAGCAGATAGAGCTGCTTGCCGAGGTCGCCCACCTCCGGACCGAGGCCGAGGCTGTAGAGTTCGTCGCGCAAAGAGAGCAGGCACGAGGGCTCAAGGCCGATGATGGGCGTCTGCGCCGCGATCTCGCCCTTGAAGGCTTCCAGCACGCGCTTGGCCTCGCCGCGCGCCTTGTCCACCATGCCGGTGGTGAGATAGGTGCGGCCGCAGCACAGAGGCCGGTCGGGCTCGGCATCGGCGGGATCGGGGCGGGCGATGCGGACGCTGTAGCCGGCGCTCTCCAGCACGGTGACGGCGGCCTCCGCCACCTCCGGATCGAAATGGTGGCAGAATGTGTCCACGAACAGGATCACCGGCCCGCGCGCGCCCGCAGCGGGTGCCTCCGTCCCGGCCTCGGTCCCGGCGGGAGGCGCGGCGACCTTGGCGGCGGCGAAGCCCGCGAACGGCTGCGGCGCCGGCTCGGGGATGGGGCGGCGGGAGGTGATGCCGAGGAGCTTGTCGGCCAGCTTGGTGAGAAGCTTCGAGGAGTTGCGGGCGCGAATGGCGAAGCGCAGCAGGCCGCGGTGGCGCCCGGTCCATTCCGGCACGCCGCCGAACAGGCGGGTGCGGGCCGGCACGCCTTTGATCTGGTGGCGCTGGGCGAGGTATTCGGTCTTGATCAGCGTCATATCCACAGCGCTGGGGCATTCCTTCTTGCACGCCTTGCAGGACACGCACAGGTCCATGGCCTCATCGAGCCGGGGGTCGGCGAAGGCCGTGGCGTCGGCGCCGTCGTTCAGCGCCGCCTTGAAGGCCGCCACCCGCGCCTCGGTGGAATGGGCCCGGTCGCCGGTGATGCGGTAGCTGGGGCACATGACGCCTTTGCCAGTATTCTGACAATCGCGGCTGTGCATGCACACCGCCACCGCCTTGGCATAATTGCCGCCGGTGGCAGGGATTCCGGAATAGGCGTCGCCGATGCCGTAGGTGTCGTAGGCCGACCAATCGAGAAAGGTTTTCATGCCGCATGTGCTCCCGCGCGCTCACATGCAAGATTTACACCGTTCCAACGTGATCCCGGCGCCCCCATGAGCCAGACCCGCGACCTGCCCGAAGCGGCCTTCGCCAAGCACGACAGCTCCCCCGACGAGCTGTTCTATGCCGAGCCGCGCTTTGTCACCCATATCGACGAGGGGGCCATCGCCGCGGTGACGGAGCTCTACCGCACCCTCTTCCCGGCCGGCGGAACGCTCCTCGACCTCATGTCGAGCTGGGTCAGCCACCTGCCCGAGGAGGTGGACTATGCCGAGGTGATCGGCCTCGGCCTCAACGAGCGGGAACTCGCCGCCAATCCGCGCCTCACCCGCGTCCTCGTTCAGAATCTGAACACCTACCCCGCCCTGCCCCTCGACGATGCCAGCGTGGACGGGGCGGCCATCTGCGTCTCGGTCCAGTACCTTCAGGACCCCATTGGCGTGCTCGCCGATGCGGCGCGGGTGCTCAAGGCCGGCGCGCCGCTCGCCATCACCTTCTCCAACCGCTGCTTTCCCACCAAGGCGGTGGCGATCTGGCAGGTGATGCCCGACGAGGACCACCAGCGGCTCGTGCTGTTCTATCTGAAAGAGGCGGGCTTCACCGCGCTTGAGGCGCGCGCCCTGCGCCTGCCGGGGCAGGACCATGATCCGCTCTGGGCGGTGATCGGCCGGGCGCCCGCGCGCTGAAGGTGTAGCCTTCAGCCCGGCGTCACGGTGGGGGCGGTGCGGTAGAATTTCGCCGCCTCCTTGCGGATCTTGCCGATCTGCTTCTCGATCTGCTGGAGCTGGCCCTCCAGCGCCTCCAGCGTCACGCAATTGTCGATCACCAGCGGCAGGCCGGTGAGCGGCGATTCCCCGACCGGATTGAGCACGATGCGCATGACCATCTGCGTCTCGCCCTCGGGCAGCTCGAATTCCATATCCAGTTTCATGGCACATCCCTCATTGCCCCCATGAAGCCGTCCCGAAGGCGCCGGGGTCAAGGGAACGTGCCGCCGCACGGCGCCGCGCTAGCGGCCGTGAGCCGAACGGCCCGGCAAGGGCCGCGAAACAAAAAGCCCCTCCCCACGGATGGGGAAGGGCTCGCCTGGATCGAAGTCAAAAAGCGGCGCCGCCGGGCGGGGGCTCGACCCCGCCCCGCACGCGGGCTCAATGGGCCTTGTCGTCCTCCGCCTTCTTCACCGGAGGCGTCTGGGCGGCGTCAAAGCCGGCCTCGATCTTGCGCTGGATCTTGGCGAGATCATCGGGCTCGGGCTTCAGGTCGCGCGCGTGGTTCCACTGGAAGCCCGCCTCCAGGCGGCGCCCCACCTTCCAGTAGGCATCGCCCAGGTGGTCGTTGATGACCGGATCCTGCGGCATCAGTTCCACCGCCCGCTCCAGCTCGGTGACCGCCTCGGTATAATGGCCGAGCTTGAAATAGGCCCAGCCCAGGCTGTCCACGATCGGCCCGTCGTCCGGACGCAGGGTGGCCGCCTTGCGGATCATGTCGAGGCCGTCGTCGAGGTGGATGCCCTGGTCCACCCACGAATAGCCGAGATAGTTCAGCACGTGGGGCTGGTCCGGATTGAGCTCAAGCGCCTTCTTCAGGTCCGCCTCGGCCGCCGGCCAGTTCTTCGAGCGCTCGTTGCAGATGCCGCGGAAATAGAACAGCGGCCAGTTGGCCTTGCCCGGCTCGGGAATGAGCCCGATGGCCTGGGAATAGACCTTCGCGCATCCGGCGAAATCCTTGCGCTGCTGCAGGATCTTGCCCAGGGCGACGATGGCTTCCGCGTCCTTCGGATTGGCGGTGATGATGGCGTTGAGGTGCTCCTTCGCCTCGTCGAACTGGTCGATGGCGTCGAGATTGACGGCGAGCTGCACCTCGGCATTGCGCTTCAGCGGCGAGGAGACCGGAACCGAGCGATAGACCTCGATGGCCTTCTCCGGCTGCTTGAGCTGCTCGTAGAGGTCGGCCAGCGTCAGGCTGGCGAAGGGGTGCTGCGGATCGAGCCAGATGGCGAGCTGGAGATAGACGAGGGCGAGGTCCTCACCGCCCTGGCGGCCCAGCGTGGCGCCGAGGCCATAGAGCACCTCGGCCGAGCCCTCCTGCGGGGTCTTGATGAGCGGCGGCAGCGTCTTGCCGGCGTCGAGCTGCTTCATCGCCTCCTGCACCACCGGGTGGTTGGGGATGAGCTTGGCGAAGCCCGCATAGGCCTCCTTGGCGGCGTCGATGCTCTCGTTGCGCGAGGCCCAGCGGGCGTAGGCATCCACCGTGCGCAGCGAGCCGGAGTCGATCTCCATGGCCTGCTTGAGGCGCTCGCCCGCTTCCTTCTCGCGGCCGGCGGCATCGAGGATCAGGCCGGCGTGCAGCTCCTTCAGCGTGGCGTACCAGTCGGGCCCCTTCAGCCGGTCGATCAGCGCGATCGCGCCCTTGGTGTTGCCCGAGCCGTAGAGCGTCCAGGCGGAGAGAAGCGTGGCGGTGAGGTCGCCGATGGGGCCGCGCACCGACAGCGCCAGGTTGCTGCGCGCGGTGCGGTACTGGTTGTTCTTGATGGCGCGCACGGCGAGGGCGAGGCGGCCGATGCGGTGGGTGCGGTCCACGCCCACCAGCCGGTCGGCGAGCTTCATGGCCTCGTCCACCTGCCCGTCCACCAGCATGGCGAAGAAGGCGCGCTCCACCACCTCGTCGTTGCGCGCGTCGAGCTTCAGGAGGTTGCGCAGATAGGTCACCGCCGCATCGCTGTCGCGCTCGCTGCCGGCGAAGCGCGCGGCGAGATAGCTGCCGGAGAGCGTCTCCTCGCCATCCACATCCGTCTGCGACTGGGCCTCCGCCCGCGCCGGAAGGGAGACGAACGCCGGCATGGCGAGGACGAAACCGGCTGAGAGAACAGCGGCAGAGAAGGGACGGATGATTTTCACCGATCGACAATCCTGAAACGCGGCGCGGAGCCTGATGCCCGGACAAGTCAAGCCGCTTTAGATGGCGGCAGGATGGCGACTTTCGTCCGGCAGGGCAAGCCGCGGCTCGGGGGTGCCGGGCGATCGGCCCGGAACTGGTGGGCAGGCACCTTGTCCGGCTCGGGCCGGCACGGCATAAGCCGGATATGCAGCCCCTCGTCAGCCGCGCCCGCGCCAAGATCAACCTCACCCTGCGCGTGACCGGGCGCCGGCCCGACGGCTTTCACGACCTTGAAAGCCTCGTCGCCTTCGCCGGGGCGGGCGACCTCGTGAGCCTCGATGCCGATGCGCCGCCGGGGCTCTCGGTGAGCGGGCCCACCGCCGCGGCGGCAGGTCCCGCGGGCGACAATCTGGTGTTGCGCGCCGCGCACGCCTTCCTCATCGAGATGCCGCAGGGGCGCGCCGGCCATTTCCACCTGCTGAAGCGCCTGCCGGTGGCGGCGGGCCTTGGCGGCGGATCGGCCGACGCGGCGGCGGCGCTGCGCCTGCTCGGCCGGCTCAACGGCCTTGATGCCGACGATCCGCGGCTCATCGCCGCCGCCCGGGCGACCGGCTCCGACGTGCCGGTCTGCCTCGCCTCGCGGGCGCGCCTGATGGCGGGCGTCGGCGACCTTCTGGGTCCGCCCCTCGCGCTACCCCTCCTGCCGGCGGTGCTGGTGAACTGCCGGGTGGCGGTGCCCACGGCGGCCGTGTTCGGCGCCCTCGGCCTGGCACGCGGCGCGACCCTGCCCGGTCCCGCCCATCCCGATCCCCTCCCGCTGGAGCGCGCGGCGCTGGAGCAGGCCATAGAAAGCGTGCCGAACGATCTGGAGCCGCCCGCGATCCGCGTCGCCCCGGCGATCGCGGATGCCATGGCGCTGATCGGCGCCGCGCCCGAGGCCCGGCTGGTGCGCATGTCCGGGTCGGGCGCCACCGTGTTCGCCCTCACCAACGACTGCCGGGCGGCGGCGGCGCTCGCCAAACGGATCAGGGCCGCGCGGCCGCTCTGGTGGGTGCGCCCCACCGTGCTGAGGTGACGCCATGACCCTGCCCGCCTTCCTCATCGCCGCTCTGGGCGAGATCGCCGGCTGCTTTGCCGTCTGGCACGTGGTGCGGCTCGCCGGCTCGCCCTGGTGGCTGCTGCCGGGCGCCGTGAGCCTCGGCGTGTTCGCCTATGCCCTCACCTTCGTCGAGGCACCCGCCGCCGGACGGGCGTTCGCCGCCTATGGCGGCATCTACATCATCGCCTCGCTGGCGTGGATGACGCTGGTGGAAGGCGTGCGCCCCGACCGCTGGGACGGGCTGGGCGCCGCGCTGTGCCTGGCCGGCGCGCTGGTGATCATCTTCGCCCCGCGGGGGTGACGCGCGCCGCGCGCCCATCCAACGGATCCCGCTCATAAAAAACCTCCCCCGGCCGCATGGGCCGGGGGAGGTCTGTCGTCACGTCCCGGGCTTCGCCCCGAGGGATCACTCCGCCGCGTCGGCGGGGCCTTCCACCAGGGGCTTGTCCTCGGTCTGCTCGTCGCGGGTGGCGACGATGAGGTCGTCGCGGGTGTTGGCCACCGAGCGCAGGCGGTTCATCTGCGCGCCGGTGCCCGCCGGGATCAGCCGGCCGACGATGACGTTCTCCTTCAGGCCCTCCAGCGGATCGACCTTGCCGTTGACCGCCGCCTCGGTGAGGACGCGGGTGGTCTCCTGGAAGGACGCCGCAGAGAAGAACGAGCGGGTCTGCAGCGACGCCTTGGTGATGCCGAGCAGCACCGGATGGCCGGTCGCCTGCTTCTTGCCCTCCTCGGCCGCCTTCTCGTTGGCCTCGATGAACTCGAGCCGGTCGACCTGCTCGCCGTCCAGGAAGTCGGTCTCGCCGGAATCGTCGATCTCGATCTTCTGGAGCATGTTCCGGACAATCACCTCGATGTGCTTGTCGTTGATGTTCACGCCCTGGAGCCGGTAGACCTCCTGGATCTCGTTCACGAGGAAGGCGGCAAGCTCTTCCACGCCCTTGATCGCCAGGATGTCGTGCGGCGCGGGGTTGCCGTCGACGATGAAGTCGCCCTTCTCCACCATGTCGCCATCCTGGAGATGGATGTGCTTGCCCTTGGGGATGAGGTATTCCACCGGATCCCCGCCGTCCGACGGCTCGATGGAGAGCCGGCGCTTGTTCTTGTAGTCGCGGCCGAAGCGGATGGTGCCCGAGATTTCGGCGATGATCGCCGCGTCCTTCGGGCGCCGCGCCTCGAACAGCTCCGCCACGCGCGGCAGACCGCCCGTGATGTCGCGCGTCTTGGCGCTTTCCATGGGCACACGGGCCACCGCGTCGCCGGCCTTCACCTCGCCGTTCGGGTCCACCGAGATGATGGCCTCCACCGGAAGGGCGTAGCGCGCCTCGCCGCCGCGCTGCAGCTTGGCGGTCTTGCCGTCCTTGCCCTTGATGAGGATGGCGGGGCGCAGCTCCGGACCACGGCCGGAGCGCGAGTCCGTCACCACGCGCTTGGCGATGCCGGTGGATTCGTCCACCGTCTCGTTCATGGACGCGCCTTCCACCAGGTCCTCGAAGGCCACCGTGCCGTCCACCTCGGTGAGGATGGGACGGGTGTAGGGGTCCCACTCGGCGATGCGCTGGCCGCGCTTGATGGTGTCGCCCTCGTCCACCTTCAGGCGGGCGCCGTACTGGATGCGGTTCACCGCGCGCTCGGTGCCGTCGTGGTCGACGATCACCACCGCGAGGTTGCGGCCCATGACGATGAGATCGCCGTCGGAGTTCCGCGCCGCGTTGCGGTTGCGGATCCGCACCGAGCCCTCGAAGTTGCTCTCCACGAACGACGAGTCGGCGAGGGTCGCCGCGCCGCCGATGTGGAAGGTGCGCATGGTGAGCTGGGTGCCCGGCTCGCCGATGGACTGGGCGGCGATGACGCCCACCGCCTCGCCCATGTTCACCGGCGTGCCGCGGGCGAGGTCGCGCCCGTAGCAGGTGCCGCACACGCCGTTGCGGGTCTCGCAGGTGAGCACCGAGCGGATCTTGATCTCCTGGATGCCCGCCTTGGTGATGCGCTCGACCTGCGGCTCCTCGATCATGTGGCCCCTGGGCACGATGATCTCGCCGGTGGCCGGCTCGATCACGTCCTCCACCGCGGTGCGGCCGAGCACGCGCGAGCCGAGCGAGGCCACCACCTGGCCCGCATCGATGATGGCGCGCATGTGGATGCCCTTCTCCGAGCCGCAATCGCGCTCGGTGATGATGGAATCCTGCGCCACGTCCACCAGACGGCGGGTGAGGTAGCCCGAGTTCGCGGTCTTCAGCGCCGTGTCGGCGAGGCCCTTACGGGCACCGTGGGTGGAGTTGAAGTACTCCATCACGGTGAGGCCTTCCTTGAAGTTCGAGATGATCGGGCTCTCGATGATCTCGCCCGACGGCTTGGCCATCAGGCCGCGCATGCCGGCGAGCTGCTTCATCTGGGCCGGCGACCCACGCGCTCCGGAGTGGCTCATCATGTAGATCGAGTTGATCTGCTTGTCGCGCCCGGTCTTCGGGTCCTTCTTCACCGAGGAGATTTCCTTCATCATCTCTTCGGCGATGCGGTCGGTGCACTTGCCCCAGGCGTCCACGACCTTGTTGTACTTCTCGCCCTGGGTGATCAGGCCGTCGTTGTACTGCTGCTCGTATTCCTTGGTGAGGGCGCGGGTCTCCTCGACCAGATCCCACTTCTTCTTCGGCACCACCATGTCGTCCTTGCCGAACGAGATGCCGGCGCGGAACGCATTGTAGAAGCCGAGCGACATGATCTTGTCGCAGAAGATCACGCTCTCCTTCTGGCCGCAGTGGCGATACACCGCGTCGATCATGTTGGAGATTTCCTTCTTCGTCATCAGCTTGTTGACGACGTCGTAGGACACCTTGGGATGCTTCGGCAAAAGCTCGCCGATCTTCATCCGGCCGGGCGTGGTCTCGTAGATCCTGGACATCGGCTGGCCGTCGGCGTCCACGCCGATGTAGCGGCCCCGGATCTTGGTATGCAGCGTGATCGCCTTGGCGTTCAGGGCGTGGTCGATCTCGCTCATGGTGGCGAACATCATGCCCTCGCCGGGCTCGTTCTCCCGCATGATGGAGAGATAGTAGAGCCCGAGCACGATGTCCTGCGACGGCACGATGATGGGCTGGCCGTTCGCCGGGTGCAGGATGTTGTTGGTGGACATCATCAGCACGCGCGCTTCCAGCTGCGCCTCAAGGCTCAGCGGGACGTGCACGGCCATCTGGTCGCCGTCGAAGTCGGCGTTGAAGGCCGAGCACACCAGCGGGTGGAGCTGGATGGCCTTGCCCTCGATCAGCACCGGCTCGAACGCCTGGATGCCGAGGCGGTGGAGCGTCGGCGCGCGGTTCAGCATCACCGGATGCTCGCGGATCACCTCGTCGAGGATGTCCCACACCTCGGGACGCTCCTTCTCCACCAGCTTCTTCGCCTGCTTCACCGTGGCCGAATGGCCCTTGGCGTCGAGGCGCGAGTAGATGAAGGGCTTGAACAGCTCCAGCGCCATCTTCTTGGGCAGGCCGCACTGGTGCAGCTTCAGCTCCGGACCCACCACGATCACCGAGCGGCCGGAATAGTCCACGCGCTTGCCGAGCAGGTTCTGGCGGAACCGGCCCTGCTTGCCCTTCAGCATGTCGGCGAGCGACTTTAAGGGCCGCTTGTTGGCGCCGGTGATGACGCGGCCGCGCCGGCCGTTGTCGAACAGCGCATCCACCGCCTCCTGAAGCATGCGCTTCTCGTTGCGGATGATGATGTCGGGCGCGCGCAGCTCGATCAGCCGCTTCAGGCGGTTGTTGCGGTTGATGACGCGGCGGTAGAGGTCGTTGAGGTCGGAGGTCGCGAACCGGCCGCCGTCCAGCGGCACGAGAGGCCGCAGGTCCGGCGGGATCACCGGGATGTGGGTGAGGATCATCCACTCCGGCTTGTTGCCGGACATCTGGAAGGCCTCGACGATCTTCAGCCGCTTGGCGAGCTTCTTCGGCTTCAGCTCGGTGGTGGCCTCGGCGATCTCCTGGCGCAGGTCCGCGGCGATCTTCTCGAGATCCATGGAGCGCAGCAGCTCGCGGATGGCCTCGGCGCCGATCATGGCGGTGAAGCTATCCTCGCCATACTCTTCCTGGGCGCGCAGATAGTCGTCCTCGGAGAGGAGCTGGCGATACTTCAGCGGCGTGAGGCCGGGCTCCAGCACCACGAAATATTCGAAATAGAGGATGCGCTCGAGGTCCTTGAGCGTCATGTCGAGCAGCAGGCCGATGCGGCTCGGCAGCGACTTCAGGAACCAGATGTGCGCCACGGGCGCGGCGAGCTCGATATGGCCCATGCGCTCGCGCCGCACCCGCGAGAGGGTGACCTCAACGCCGCACTTCTCGCAAATGATGCCCTTGTACTTCATGCGCTTGTACTTGCCGCACAAGCACTCGTAATCCTTGATGGGGCCGAAGATGCGCGCGCAGAACAGGCCGTCACGCTCGGGCTTGGACGTGCGGTAGTTGATGGTCTCCGGCTTCTTGATCTCGCCGTAGGACCAGGAGGCGATCTTCTCCGGGCTCGCGATCGAGATGCGGATCTTGTTGAACGTCGGCGCCGGCGTGGCCGGATTGAAGACGTTCAGGACTTCCT
>JAFIHR010000382.1 GCA_017849325.1 Xanthobacter autotrophicus
CGTGCCACCGACCGGAACCCCCTCGGGCACGCCGTCGAGCCCGTCGCTGGCGGGCTTCATCGATGCGCCCTACGTGCTGCTGGTGCTGACGGTCTTCCTGTGGGCGCTGAACATGGTGCTCGGGCGCTATGTGGCGGGGCACGTGCCGCCGGTCACCCTGGCGTGCGTGCGCTGGGTGGCGGCGACGCTCATCCTCCTGCCGTTTGCCGCGCCGCAGCTCCGCCGCGATCTCCCGCTCATCCGGCGCCATTGGCTGATGCTGCTGCTGCTCGCCGCCACCGGCATCTCCAGCTACAACGCCATGAGCTATTACGGCCTGCAGTTCACCGAGGCGGTGAACGGCCTGCTGGTGCAGTCCATGGCGCCGCTGCTGGTCGCCCTGTGGAGCTTCCTGATCTATCGCGAGCGCCTCTCGGCGTGGCAGGTGGCGGGCATCCTCGTCTCGCTGACCGGCGTGCTGTTCATCATCAGCCGCGGCGACCTCGATACGCTGCTGCACATCAAGCCCAATCCGGGCGACGTGTGGATCCTCGTGGCGCTCACCATCTATGCCTTCTACACCGCGATCCTGCGGGACCGCCCGGCGCTGGGGCCGCTGTCGTTCCTCACGGTGATCATGGCCATGGGGGCGGTGCTGCTGACGCCCTTCGCCGTGACCGAGGGGCTGAGCGGGCGGGTGCTCCACTTCGATGGCAAGACCCTCGCCGTGGTGGCTTACGTGTCCATCGGCCCGTCGCTCGTCGCCTATCTCGCCTTCAACCGGGCGGTGCAGCAGGTGGGGGCCAACCGGGCGGCGCCGTTCCTGCATCTGATGCCGGTCTTCGGCACGCTGCTCGCGATCCTGTTCCTGGGCGAGCAGGTCGCCTGGTTCCACATGACCGGCTTCGCGCTGGTGCTCGCCGGCATCGCCACGGCGACCTTCGCCGGCCGTCGCAAGAGGCCTGACCGGGCGCCCTAGGCGCCCCCATCTCCGCCCGCTACGGCAGCACGATCTCGGCGCGCAGGCCGCCTTCCGGGCGGTTGGCGAGGGTGATCTCGCCGCCGTGGGCCTTGACGATGCTGCGCGCGATGGCAAGGCCGAGGCCGATGCCGCCGGTCTCGGGGCTGCGCGATTCCTCCAGCCGCACGAAGGGCTTGAAGGCATCCTCCATGCGGTCGGCGGGCAGGCCCGGCCCGTCGTCGTCGACCCGGAGCACCACGCTTTCATCGTCGCGCCGGGCCGCCGCGAGGCGGGCGCGCATCCCGTAGCGCACCGCATTCTCGACAAGGTTGCGCAGCGCACGCTTCAGCGCCACCGGGCGGCAGGCGAGCAGGACCGGCTTGCCCGGCATCACCTCCACGTCGGCGCCGGCGAGCGCGAACTCGTCCGCCAGCTCGCCGCACAGGCCGAGGAGGTCCACCTGCTGCGTCGCCTCGGTCTCCGCTTCCGCCTGGGTGAAGGCGAGGGTGGCCTCGCAGATGGCGGTGAGCTCGTCGATGGTGGCGATGATGTCCTCGCGCACCGCCTCGTCGTCCACGAACTCGGCCTTGAGGCGCAGCGTGGTGAGCGGGGTGCGCAGATCGTGGCTGATGCCGGCGATGAGCCGCAGCCGGTCGCGCAGGAACTGGCTGAGCCGCTGCTGCATGGTGTTGAAGGCGCGCGTCGCCGCCGCCACCTCCGCCGGCCCCGCCGTATCGAGGGTGGGCACGCGCTCGCCCCGGCCGAAGCGGTCCGACGCATCGGCCAGCGTCCGCAGCGAGCGGGTCTGCGCCCGCACGACCACGACGGTCACCAGCGCCACCGCAAGGGACGACAGCAGGAAGGACAGGAGCGTCGCGCGGTTCCACCCCCGCGGCAGCCCCACCGCCGTGCGCACGGTGAGCCAGCGCCCCTCGGGCAAGGGGACCGCCATGGCGACGGCGGTGATCCGGTCGGCATGGCGCGGCGCGGCGCGGCGCTCGCGCCCCTCCTCGTCGGCAGGGATCCAGGCGGCACCGGCCTCCCCGCTCTCCTCGCCGCCGCAGGCGCGCTCGCGATCGCCGAACGGCTCGATGGTCACGGTCGGCGCGCCGGCCCTCACCCCATGGAGGCGCCGCGCCAGAAGCGCCGCGAGGTTCGCCTCGGTGGCGGTCATGGCCCGGGTCGCGGGCGGCTCGGTGCCGACCCAGGCGCACGCCTCCCGCGAGAGGAAGGCGCTGGCGAGCCTGGTGTCCTCGGCGGGCGGGTGGCTGTCGAGCAGGCGCGCCAGCGTCACCGTCTGGCTCAGCGCCTGGCCGCGGATGATGCCTTCGATCAGGGCGTCCTGCTGGCTGCGCAGCAGCAGCACGAGCAGGAGCTGCGCCAGCGCCAGCGCCGCCACCAGCAGCAGCACGAGGCGGCCGGCGAGGCCCCGCGGCCAGAGCCGCCGCAGCCGCTGGATCATGGGACGACCTCGACCGGGACGGCGAACACGTAGCCGTCGCCCCAGACGGTCTTGATCAGGGCGGGATGCTGCGGATCGCGCTCGATGCGGCGCCGCAGCCGGCTCACCAGATTGTCGATGCTGCGGTCGAAGACCTGGGCGGCGCGGCCCGCCGTGATGTCGAGCAGCCGGTCGCGGCTGAGCACCAGCGCGGGCCGGGTGACGAAGGCGAGCAGCAGACGGAACTCGGCCGGCCCGAGCTGCACTTCGTTGCCGCCGTCGTCGGCGAGGGTGCGGCGGCCGGCATCGAGCAGCCAGCGGTCGAAGCGGTAGCGTTTGGTGTCCGGCTCGCCCGAGACCTTGGGGGCGCTCTGGGCGCGGCGCAGGATGGCGCGGATGCGCGCCAGAAGCTCGCGGGGATTGAACGGCTTGGTGACGTAATCGTCGGCGCCGAGCTCCAGGCCGACGATGCGGTCGGTCTCCTCCGAAACGGCGGTGAGCAGCACCACGGGCAGGTCGCTGGTCTGGCGGAGCTGGCGGCACAGGGTCAGGCCGTCCTCGCCGGGCATCATGATGTCGAGTACCACGAGGTCGATGGCGCCGGCGCGCAGCTGCTGGCGCATCTCCGCCCCGCCGCCGGCGACGCTCACCCTGAGGCCGTTCTTCACCAGGTAGCGCGCGAGCAGCTCGCGGATCTCCTGATGATCGTCGACCACGAGAATATGCGGTGTGCGCTCCATGCCCGCTTCCAGATACATCGCTCCGACAATCCCGCCGCCGGCATTCTTCCCGGGAAGCGCCCGCCGTCGCTGCGCGACATGGGCTCCCTCCGGCGGCCCGGCAACGGGACAATTGTATTGAAATGTATCACCGGCCGGGCGGTGCGACGTTTGCTTACCAATCTGCTGCGCCGCGGCAAATTTCAACAACATGGCCGATGGAGGATGCCGGCGCCGGTTCGGCCCTGCCGCGCCGGAGGACCGGAGTCTGTCATGCCGTCGTTTCGCATCCGCCCGCTGCTCATCACCCTGCACCGCTGGATCGGTTTGATCCTGGCGCCCGTCTTCCTCGTGGTCATCCTGTCCGGCGCGGTGCTGTCGTTCCGCCCGATCCTCGCCGAGGACCCGTCCGCCCCCGTGGCGGCCAGGGTGGACGGGGCGGCCCTCGCGGCGCTGGTCGGAAAGCTCGAAGCCGGCGGGCGCGTCAATGCCGTCGCGGTCGCCGACGGCGGCCGGGCGCTGGACGTGACGAGCCAATCCCCCGACTTGGCCGGGCGCTGGGACATCGCCAGCGGCGCGCGCACCGCCGCGCCGTCCGGCGGACCGGATGTGTTCCGGACCGCCGAGCAGCTCCACAAGTCGCTGCTCCTCGGCCTCAACATCGTGGTGGAGGTGGCGACTTTCGCCATGCTCGGCATCATGATCGCCGGGCCGTTCCTGGTCTGGCTGAGGTTCCGCAACACCCTGATCGGCTGGCATACGGCGGTGGGCTGGTGTCTGCTGCCGCTCACTTTGCTGTCGCCGCTCACCGGCGTGCTGATGACGCTCGGCATCGATACCGGATCGCGCCCGGCGCTGCGGCAGGCGGAACGGCCGGTGAGCCTCAGCCAGGCCCTTGCCATCGCCGGGCGCGACACGGACACCAGCGGCCTCGTGAGCGCGCGCCGGTTCCGTGGCGGCACGGTGTTGCTGCAGGTGGCGGGCGAGGGCGGCGGCCGCTTCGTGGTCACCGAGAAGGGGACGACGGCGCTCACCGGCGGGCCGGGCCTCATGAAGCAGATCCATGAGGGCACTTGGGGCGGCGCGTGGTCCGGCAGCCTGAATTTCGTGGTTTCTCTCGCCCTTCTCGGCCTGACGGTGACCGGCTTCGTCTCCTGGTACGGGCGCTGGCGGCGCAACCGGGCGGCCCCGCTCGGGGCGGGGGCGGACATTCTCGTCGCGCACGCGAGCCAGACCGGGACGGCGGCGCGCCTTGCCGCCGCCACCCGCGACGCGCTGGTCGCCGGGGGCGAGACCGCGGCCCTTGCTCCCCTCGGCGCGGTGGCGGCGAAGGATCTCGCCCGCTTCCGCACCCTCCTTCTGATCGCCTCCACCACCGGCGACGGCGATGTGCCTGACGGCGCCCGGTCCGTGGCCAAGGGCCTGCCACATGGCGCGCTCGACGGCGTGCGCTTCGCCGTGCTCGGCCTGGGCGACAGCAGCTATGCCCGTTTCTGCCGGGGCGCCGAAACCTTGCGGGAGGCGCTTCTGGCGGCCGGCGGCACCGAGGCCGTGGCCTTCGCGCGCGCCGACCGCGACCCGGCGGAGGCCTGGAG
>JAFIHR010000383.1 GCA_017849325.1 Xanthobacter autotrophicus
AGCCCCAGGCGCCTTCGGTGATGAAGGTCTGGAAGCCTTCGTCGAACGGCGTGGTGCGGGCGGAGGCGGCGTCCACATAGCGGTCCCCGAGCACCGCGCGGCGGGTCGCCATTCCGGTGGTCCAGCGCTGCGAGCGATCGGTGGGGGATGACATCATGGCTTCCCTTGATGGGCGGGGCCGCCCGGCCCAGGCCGGGCCGTGCTCCCCTGTTCGGATTGCGGTGAGAATTTCATATCGGTTACGGCATGGAAAATGATATTTCCCTATCTATCCATGCAAATATGATATGTATCTCCCATGATCGACGGCCGCATCAAGCTCCGCCACATCGCCTGCTTCCTGGAGGTGGCGGCCCGCTCCGGCTTCGGCCGCGCCGCCGAGGCGCTGCACCTCACCCAGCCGGCGGTGTCGCGGGCCATCGCCGAGCTGGAGGACATCCTCGGCGCGCCGCTGTTCGAGCGCGGCCGGGGCGGCGCCGTGCTCACCGCCCAGGGCCGCGCCTTCCGGGCCCATGCGGGGGCCGCCTTCGCCGAGCTCGGGCGCGGCATCGACACGCTGCGGCAGGCCGATGCCGGCGCGTCCGCAACCCTCAGCATCGGCGCCCTGCCGACGGTGGCCGCGCGCATCATGCCCCTGGCGGTCCGGCAGGCGAAGGCGGCCGGCCTCACCGCCACCATCGCCATCGAGGCCGGCCCCAACGGCTGGCTGCTGGACGAGCTGAAGCAGGGCCGGCTCGACCTCGTGGTGGGCCGCCTTGCCGAGCCGCGGGCGATGATGGGCCTCGCCTTCGAGCACCTTTATTCCGAGCCCATCGTGTTCGTGGCCCGACCCGGCCATCCGGCCGACACCGGGCACCCGGTGAGCCTGGCGCAGATCATCCCTTACACCCTGATCATGCCCGGCCGCGGTTCCATCATCCGCCCGGAGATCGACCGGCTGTTCCTGCTCGAAGGGGTCACCGGCGCGGCCACGCGGATCGAGACCACGGAGCCGAGCTTCTCGCGGGCCTATGTGCGGATGAGCGAGGCGGTGTGGATCATCTCCCACGGCGTGGTGGCGGGCGATCTCGACGCGGGCACGCTGGTACGGCTGCCCCTCACCACCTCCATCTCCGGCGGCCCCGTGGGCCTCACCACGCGGGCCGGGCGCACGCCCTCGCCGCAGGCCGAGCTGTTCCTCGACGCCCTGCGCGAGATCGCCCGGACGCTCTGAGGCCATGCCCATCGCCGGCGCGCGACGGGCTTGACGGGAGGGGCCGCCCGGTCCCAGCTTGCGCCCGCTTCCACCCCTCCCCGCCCCCCGCGTCCGAGGCCGCAGACCCATGAGCGTGTCCGTGTTCGAACATCCCTTCCTGCGCGCGCTCCTCGGCGATGACGCCGTCGCGGCGTCCTTCACCGCCGCGGCCGACCTTGCCGCCATGCTGCGCTTCGAGGCGGCGCTGGCGCAGGCCGAGGCGGACGCCGGCGTCATCCCGGGGCCGGCGGCGGAGGCCATCGCACGGGCGGCGGAGCAGCTTGTCATCGATCCCGGAGAGCTGGCCGCCGCCGTCTCCCGCGACGGGGTGGTGATTCCCGAGTTCGTGCGCCGCCTGCGCGCGGCGGTGGGCGAGCCCTACGCCGGCTTCGTGCACAAGGGCTCCACCAGCCAGGACGTGATCGACACCAGCCTGTTCCTGCGGCTGAAGGCGGCCTCGCAGATCCTGCTCGCGCGCCTCGATGCCCTGGTCGCCGGCTTCGACCGGCTGAGCGCGGAAGCGGGCGCGCGGACGCTGACCGGGCATACCCGGATGCAGCGGGCGCGGCCCATCACCCTCGCCCACAAGATCGCCGGCTGGCGCGATCCCCTGGTGCGGCAGAAGGCGCGCCTGCCCGCCCTGGCGGACAACCTTTTCCGGGTGCAGCTCGGCGGCGCGGTGGGCAACCGGGCCGAGCTCGGCGAGGCGGCGCGGCAGGTGGCGGATGGTGTCGCGGCGCGGCTCGGCCTTGGACCGGCGCCGCGCGCCACCCATGTGGAGCGCGACAGCATCTGCGCCTTCGGCCATTGGTGCACGCTGGTCGCGGGGTCGCTGGGCAAGTTCGGCGCCGACATCGCCCTCATGGCCCAGAACGAGGTCGGCGAGGTTTCCATCGCCTGCGGCGGCGGGTCGTCGGCCATGCCGGAGAAGAACAATCCGGTGGGCGCGGAGATCCTGGTGGCGCTGGCACGCTTTTGCGCGGCGCTGCAGGGCGGCCTCGACCAGGCGCTGGTGCACGAGAACGAGCGCTCGGGTGCCGCCTGGACGCTGGAATGGATGATCCTGCCGCAGCAGGTGGTGGCGGCCGGCGCGGCGACGCGCACCGCCCTCGCGCTCACCGATGCGCTGCGCTTTCCCGACCCAGCCTGAGAGCGCGGCTTCGGGCGCGGGCGGGCGACCGCCGGCCGTGGAGAGCCACGGGCAGGCGGGTTGCTCGTCCCGCGGCGCGGCGCCCATCTCTGCCGGCCGTGCCGCCGCGGCCATCGCTCCTTCCGCGCATCGGCGCAACGCCGCCTCCCGCCCGGTGGCCCCGGCCGGGGTCTGCCGGCACGCCCGTGGCGGTCATGGAATTCCCGCAGGTGACCGCGGGGCGGATCCCGCCTGTGCGCTCCACTTCCCCGCCCGCCCTGCGGTCGCGAGGGCACCGCCTGCCGCTGGGATCTCTTCGGACGCCGGGCGCAGCGGCCGGCCGGCTTCAGCGCGATCGCGTCAGCCGAGGAAGCCGAGCAGCGCCCTGGTGAAATCGTCCGGCTGCTCGACGTTGGAGAGATGCGCGGCATCCAGCTCCACATACCCCGCTCCCGGGATGGCGGCGGCGAGCCAGCGGCCTTCCTCCGGCGGGGTGGCGGGGTCCCGCGCACCGGCGATCACCAGGGTCGGCGCCGTGATGTGCGGGGCGGTCAGGCGCTGGTCCATGTCGCGGATGGCGGCGCAGCAGCCGGCATAGCCTTCCACCGGCGTCGACAGCAGCATGTCGCGCACCGGCGCCACCTGATCCGGCGCCCGCGCCACGAACTCCGGGGTGAACCAGCGGGAGATCAACGTGTCGGTCAGCGCTGCCATGCCGCCCGAGCGCGCCGCGGCGATGCGGCTGTCCCAGGCCGAGGGCGGGCCCATAGAGGCCGCCGTATTGGCGAGCACCAGCTTCTCCAGCCGCTCCGGCGCACGGGCGCCCAGCCACTGGCCGACCATGCCGCCCTTGGAGAGGCCGCAGAAGCGCACCGTTCCGAGCCCCAGCGCGTCGATGAGCTCGATCACGTCGCGCCCCAGCCGGTCCATGGAATAGGCCCCCGGCGGGGCGTCGGAGCGGCCGTGACCGCGGCTGTCGTAGCGCAGCACGCGGAAGCGCGCGGCAAGGGCCGCCATCTGCGGCTCCCACATCTCCCAGCGCGTGCCCAGCGAGTTGGACAGGACGAGGACCGGCGCGTCCGCCGGCCCGTCGAAGCGATAGGCGATGCGGCTGCCGTCGCCCAGGGTGACATATTCCGTCGCCTCGCCGTCCATCACACCCGCTCCAGCGCCACGGCCAATCCCTGGCCCACCCCCACGCACAGGGTGACGAGGGCGTAGCGCTCGCCGGTCTTCTCCAGCGCCCGCGCGGCGGTGAGGGCGATGCGCGCGCCGCTCATGCCGAGGGGATGGCCGAGCGCGATGCCGCCGCCGTGCCGGTTCACCCGCTCCTCGCCGGGATCGACCCCGAGCTGGCGCATGGAGGCGATGACCTGGGAGGCGAAGGCCTCGTTGATCTCGATGACGCCGAAGTCGTCGATCTTGAGGCCGAGCTTCGCCATCAGCCGGCGCGTGGCGGGCACAGGGCCGATGCCCATCACCCGCGGCTCGACGCCGGCCGAGGCCATGCCGAGCACCCGCGCGCGCGGGGTGAGGCCATGCCGCTTCAGCGCCGCCTCGGAGGCGATGAGCATGGCCGCGGCACCATCGTTCACGCCCGAGGCATTGCCGGCGGTGACCGTGCCGGGGGAGCGGAAGGGCGTCTTCAGCTTCGCGAGGGCCTCCAGCGTGGTGTCGGCGCGGGGGTGCTCGTCGGCCGTGAAGCTGACGGGCCTCTTCCTGGCGTCCTTCACCTCGACGGCGAGGATCTCGCCGTCGAAGAAGCCGTCCCTCTGGGCCGCGGCGCAGCGCTGCTGGCTCTGGAAGGCGTAGGCGTCCTGGTCCTCGCGGGTCACCTGATACTGCTCGGCCACGTTCTCGCCGGTCTCCGGCATGGAATCGACGCCGTACTGCGCCTTCATCAGCGGGTTGATGAAGCGCCAGCCGATGGTGGTGTCCTCGATCTGCGCGGCGCGGGCAAAGGCGCTCTCCGCCTTGCCCATGACGAGGGGCGCGCGGGTCATGCTCTCCGCGCCGCCGGCGATGACGAGATCCATCTCGCCGGTGCGCACCGCGCGCGCCGCCTGCCCCACGGCTTCAAGTCCGGAGGCGCACAGCCGGTTCACGGTCACGCCCGGCACCGAGGTCGGCAGCCCGGCGAGCAGCAGGGCCATGCGGGCAACGTCGCGATTGTCCTCGCCCGCCTGGTTGGCGCAGCCGAGGATCACCTCGTCCACCGCCTCCGGATCGAGGTTGGGATTGCGCGCGAGCAGCGCCTTGATGGGCAGCGCGGCGAGGTCGTCGGCGCGGGTGTAGGCGAGCGCCCCGCCGAACCGGCCGATGGGGGTGCGAATGGCATCGCAGATGTAGGCGTCGGTCATCGGGGGCTCTCAGGCTTGGCCATGGGCGATGCGGGTGCGCTCCTGGAGGGCGCGCAGCACTTCCAGTTCCTCAGCGCTCGGGGCGGGCGTCTCCGCCAGCTCGGGGGCGAACTTCAGCGCCCAGCCGGTGGCGTCGGTGACCTGCGCGCGGGTGACGCCGGGGTGGAGGCTCACCACCGTGAGCTCGCAGGTCTCCGGATCCGGCCGCAGGATGCAAAGGTCGGTGATGACCTGGGTCGGCCCCTTTGTGGTGATGCCGAGCTTCTCCCGGTCCCCCTTGCCGGCGCCGTGGCCGATGGAGGTGACGAAATCGAGCTTGTCCACGAAGCCGCGCTTGGTCTGCTTCAGGATGATGAAGATCTCGCCGCAATTGGTGGCGATCTCCGGGGCGCCGCCGCCGCCGGGCAGGCGGGTCTTCGGCTTGTCGTAGGGGCCGACCACGGTGGTGTTGAGATTGGCAAAGCGGTCGATCTGCGCCGCGCCGAGAAAGCCCACGGTGATGCGCCCGCCCTGGAGCCAGTAAGCGAACATCTCCGGCACCGGGACGGTGGCGAGCGCGGTCTCGCACAATTCGCCGTCGCCGATGGAGAGCGGCAGCACGTTGGGCCGGGTGGCGATGGTGCCGCTCTCGTAAATGAGCGTGAGGCCGGGCGCATGGGTGAGCCGGGCGAGGTTGCAGGCGGCCGAGGGCGCGCCGATGCCGACGAAGCAGACGTCCTTGTCGGACAGCAGCCGGGCGGCAGTGACGGTCATGATCTCCGTGGAGGTGTAGCTGCTCATGGCTCAGGCCGCCTTG
>JAFIHR010000066.1 GCA_017849325.1 Xanthobacter autotrophicus
GAGCGCATGATCGGCCCCGATGCCACGGTGACCCTCGACTTCGCCCTCGCCCGTCTGACCGGCGTGATGGACAAGCTCGTGGTTCACACCGACAACATGCAGAAGAACATGGACAAGCTGGGCGGCCTCATCCACTCCCAGCGGGTGCTGCTGGCACTGACCCAGAAGGGCGCGAGCCGCGAGGACAGCTATCGCCTGGTGCAGCGCAACGCCATGAAGGTCTGGCGCGGCGAAGGGGATTTCCGCACTTTCCTGCTCAATGACGCCGATGTTCGCAAGTACCTCTCCGAAGACGACATCAACGAGAAGTTCGATCTCGGCTATCACCTGAAGCACGTGGATACGATCTTCACGCGGGTGTTCGGCCACGCCTGAACAGAGGCCGCCTTGCCCGGGGTCCGGCGGGCCGTGCGCCCGCGCCTCGGGCAGATTTCAGGAGGGTTTCAGTCAGGCCGAGATCAGGAGGCCCAACAGGGCCGCGGCCGGCGGAAGCCACGTCAACGCCGACGCCAATCCCTGACGGCCCTTGCGCCAGGCATAAAGCCCCAGCGCGGGCGAGAGAATGCAGACCAGAAGCGCGGTGCTCCACCCGAGAACCGCAGAGATTTCGCCGCGCGCGCCCTCCGGCCCCTCGAAGATGAAGCCGGAGACCGCGATCAGCAACGCCACAAGGCCCGCATCGGCCAGCAAACCGAAGCCGATGAGAGCCTTGTGAATGCGCACGACAGGCGTCGATGCGGCGTCAGCCGATGGCCTTGTCGCCGAGGGCGATGCCCTTGCCCTCGAACAGGGGAACGAGCTCGCCGGCCTGGTACATCTCGCGGACGATGTCGCAGCCACCCACGAACTCGCCCTTCACATAGAGCTGAGGAATGGTCGGCCAGTTGGAATATTCCTTCACGCCCTCGCGGATCATGCCGTCCTCAAGCACGTTGAAGGTCTTGAAGGGCACGCCCACGTGCTGGAGAATCTGCACCACCTGACCGGAGAAGCCGCACTGCGGAAACTGCGGGGTGCCCTTCATGAACAGCACCACGTCGCCAGAATTGACCGCCTGCTCAACGAGTTCACGAGTTCTCATGGGTTGACTTCCAAATAAGGGCGTCCCGGCAGGATCGCCTCGAAACAAGGGGGCCGCATATCCGGCCATGGTGAAAAGATCGGCTCTCCGTAGCGAAAGCGCAAGATGAAGCCCTGCGCAGCCGCCGCCTCCTGCCGCCCAATTATGCTGATATTTTAGGCGCGCTCAGGATCAAGGCAGAAAGGAGGCCCGCAATATGGAGCCCCGGAGGTCCCGCCAAAGCCGCGATCCCTAAGCCGCGATCAATTGGCCTCGGGCACCACCGTGGTCAGCGCCAGCGCATGCAGCACGCCGCCCATGTTGCCCTGAAGGGCCGCATAGACCATCTGGTGCTGCTGCACCCGGCTCTTGCCGCGGAAGGCCTCCGAGGTGATCTTCGCCATGTAGTGGTCGCCATCATCGGCCAACGCCGCGATGATCACCTTCGCGTCAGGAAGCGCGGCCTTGATCATCTTCTCGATTTCTTCAGAATCCATAGCCATCAGATGAAATCCTTCAAATAGGTCGTCACTCAGGAGGCGCCCATGTAAATGGGAAGCCACGTCTCGTGCCGATCGCGCAATGCTTCGACAACTATCGGGCGGTCGTCCGGAAGGATCAAGCGTTCTCCTCCGGTCTTCCCGATCTTGGCCGCCACGATACCAGAGGCGCCCGCCTTGCGGAGCACCTCCTGGGCCTGGCCGCCCGGAACCGTGACCAAATATCGCGCCTGATCCTCGCCGAACCAATAGGCATAAGGATCGAGCCCCTCCGGCGCGCCGTCCAGGGCGGCCCCCATCTGGCCCGCCATGGCCATCTCGGCGATGGCCACCAGCAGCCCGCCGTCGGAAACGTCGTGCACCGCGGTGGCGATCCCGTCATGGATCAGGTGGCGCACGAAATCGCCGTTGCGCATCTCGGCGATGAGGTCCACCGGCGGCGGCGCGCCCTCCTCCCGGTCGCAGATGGTGGCGAGGAAGGCGGAGGCGCCGAGCCAGCCCGTGGTCTTGCCGATCAGCAGCAGCGCCTCGCCCGACGCCTTGAAATCCAGCGTCATGGCCTTGTCGAGGTCGGCGATCAGCCCCACCCCGCCAATGGTGGGGGTGGGCAGGATCGCCTCGCCGTTTGTCTCGTTGTAGAGGCTCACGTTGCCCGACACGACGGGGAAGTCGAGCGCCTCGCAGGCCGCGCCGATGCCCTTCACGCAGCCCACGAACTGGCCCATGATCTCGGGCTTCTCGGGATTGCCGAAATTGAGATTGTCGGTCACCGCCAGCGGCGTGGCGCCCACCGCCGTGAGGTTGCGCCAGGCCTCGGCCACCGCCTGCTTGCCGCCCTCGAAGGGGTCGGCCTCGCAATAGCGCGGGGTCACGTCGGTGGTCAGCGCCAGCGC
Source organism: Xanthobacter autotrophicus (assembly GCA_017849325.1). Taxonomy (GTDB): domain Bacteria; phylum Pseudomonadota; class Alphaproteobacteria; order Rhizobiales; family Xanthobacteraceae; genus Xanthobacter; species Xanthobacter autotrophicus_B. The sequence continues at coordinate 2,454 of JAFIHR010000066.1, forward strand.
CTTCGGCCCGTCGTCCACCCGCACCACGGCCGCATCGCCGCCCGGACGCTGCACCGTGTTGCCCTGGATCAGATAGTCGTACTGCTCCCAGACCCAGCGCTTGGAACACAGCTCGGGCGAGGCGATGAGCCGCTCCAGCGCATCGGCCACCGAGAGCGTGACGCGGATGTCGACCGGGCCGATCACCGGCCGCCGCGGCGTCTCCACATAGGGCCGGCAGTATTCGGGAGCCTCGTCGCCCAGCTCCTTGATGGGCAGGTCGGCCTCCACCATCCCCTTGAAGCGCACCACGAAGCGCTGGGTGTCGGTGGTCTTGCCGACGATGGCGAAGTCGAGCCCCCATTTGCGGAAGATGGCCTCGGCCTCGGCCTCCTTGCCCGGCGCGATCACCATGAGCATGCGCTCCTGGCTCTCGGAGAGCATCATCTCGTAGGGCGTCATGCCGGCCTCGCGGCACGGCACGGCGTCGAGGTCGAGGTCGACGCCGAGGTCGCCCTTGGCGCCCATCTCCACCGCCGAGCAGGTGAGCCCGGCCGCTCCCATGTCCTGGATGGCGATGACGCAGCCCGCCTGCATGATCTCCAGGCAGGCCTCCAGCAGCAGCTTCTCGGCGAAGGGGTCGCCCACCTGTACCGTGGGGCGCTTCTCCTCGGCATCGGCGCCGAACTCGGCCGAGGCCATGGTGGCGCCATGGATGCCGTCGCGCCCGGTCTTCGAGCCGAGATAGACGATGGAGCGGCCCACGCCGGTGGCCGCGGCGTAGAAGATCTCGTCGGTCTTCGCGAGCCCCACCGCCATGGCATTGACCAGGATGTTGCCGTTGTAGCGCTTGTGGAAGCCCACCGAGCCGCCGACCGTCGGCACGCCGAACGAATTGCCGTAGCCGCCGATGCCCGCCACCACGCCGGCCAGCAGGCGCCGGGTGCGCGGATGGTGGCAATCGCCGAAGCGCAGCGAGTTGAGCGCCGCCACCGGCCGCGCGCCCATGGTGAAGACGTCGCGCAGGATGCCGCCCACCCCCGTCGCCGCGCCCTGGTAGGGCTCGATGAAGGAGGGGTGGTTGTGGCTCTCCATCTTGAACACCACGGCAAGGCCGTCGCCGATGTCCACCACGCCGGCGTTCTCGCCCGGCCCCTGGATCACCTGCGGCCCCTTGGTGGGCAGGGTGCGCAGCCACACCTTGGAGGACTTGTAGGAGCAGTGCTCGTTCCACATGGCCGAGACGATGCCGAGCTCCGTGATGGAGGGCTCGCGGCCGATCAGCTTGAGGAAATGGGCATATTCCTCCGGCTTCAGGCCGTGCTCGGCCACCAGCTCGGGGGTGATGCGGGGCGTGTTGGGGATCAGGTTCACGTCGGTCGGTCCCGAATGGGGCGCGGGGCGGTTCAGGCCGCCTTCAGCGCGCCGGCAAGGCTCTCGAACAGGGCGCGCCCGTCGGTGGGCCCGATCTCCGGCTCGATGTAGTTTTCCGGGTGCGGCATCATGCCGAGCACGTTGAATTTTTCCGAATAGATGCCGGCGATCCCGTTGATCGAGCCGTTCGGCCCGTCGGTCTCGTCGATGCGGCCATCGTGCCGCGCATAGCGGAAGGCGACGCGGCCCTCCTTCTCGAGCTGCTTGATGGTGCTCTCGTCCGCCGTGTAGTTGCCCTCGCCGTGGGCCACGGGAATGCGGATCAGGTCATTCTTGCGGTAGGCCTTGGTGAAGGCGGTGTCGGCCCGCTCCACCCGGAGCACCACCTCGCGGCAGACGAAGCGCAGCCGGGCGTTGCGCACCAGCACGCCGGGCAGCAGCCCCGCCTCGCACAGGATCTGGAAGCCGTTGCAGATGCCGAGCACCAGCCCGCCCCGCTGCGCGTGGGCGCGCACCGCGTCCATGATGTTGGCCCGCGCGGCGATGGCGCCGCAGCGCAGATAGTCGCCATAGGAGAAGCCGCCGGGTAGCACCACGAGGTCGGTGCCCTTGGGCAGCTCCTGCTCGGCATGCCAGACCACGCTGGGCGTGGCACCGGCCACGAGCTTCAGGGCGCGCGCGACGTCATGCTCGCGATTGGAGCCGGGGAAGAGGATGACGGCAGGTTTCATGGGGTCTCAATGGGCCGCGGGAAGGTTGAGGCGGCGCTCGATGCGCTCGAGCCGGTCGTTCTGGCGGGCCAGCGCCTCGTAGATGGTGTGAATATCGAGCTGGATGGCGTTGAGATGCGTGCGCACGGCGAGGAGTTCACTGCGCGACTGCACGGCGGTTTCGCGGATCTGCCCGACATCCTGCTGAATGTCCTTCAGCATCTCGAAAATCTGCTCGCTCGTGATCTCGGCCATGGTTCTCATCCGACAGTGCCGCGGCGCGCGGACAGGAGCTTAGCACATCAGTCCGCGAACTCGACCTTGTAGGTCTCGATCACGGTGTTGGCGAGCAGCTTCTCGCAGGCGTCCTTGAGCGCGGCCTCGGCGGAAGCGCGGTCGTTGCCGATGAGCTCCACGTCGAACACCTTGCCCTGCCGCACGCTCTCCACGCCGGCGACACCCAGGCTGCGCAGCGCGCCCTCGATGGCCTTGCCCTGCGGATCCAGCACCGCGGACTTCAAAGTGACGATGACGCGTGCCTTCATGACACCCCTGCTTTCTCATGCCGTCCGCCGCGGGCACGGGCGCTCCCGCGCCACGGTCCGCCGGAACCTGCGGCCCGCCGCAACGCAAACGGGGGCCGCACGGCCCCCGCCTAGCACTTTTCCCGAGGTCCGCTCAACCGGCCTACTTGACCAGGACCGGGCCCTTGCCGTCCTGCGTGGGATCGTTCTCGGCCAGGATCCCGAGGCGGCGCGCCACCTCCGAATAGGCTTCCACGAGCCCGCCCATGTCGCGGCGGAAGCGGTCCTTGTCCATCTTGTCGTTGGACTTGATGTCCCACAGCCGGCACGAATCGGGGCTGATCTCGTCAGCCACCACGATCCGCATCATGTCGTTTTCCCACAGGCGGCCGCATTCCATCTTGAAATCCACAAGACGGATGCCGACGCCGAGGAACAGGCCGGTGAGGAAATCGTTCACCCGGATCGCGAGCGCGATGATGTCGTCGATCTCCTGGGTGGTGGCCCAGCCGAACGCCGTGATGTGCTCTTCCGACACCATGGGGTCGTTGAGCGCGTCGTTCTTGTAATAGAACTCGATGATCGAGCGCGGCAGGGGCGTGCCTTCCTCGATGCCGAGACGGGTCGACAGCGAGCCGGCCGCCACGTTGCGCACCACCACCTCGAGGGGAATGATCTCCACCTCGCGGATGAGCTGCTCGCGCATGTTCAGGCGGCGGATGAAATGGGTCGGCACACCGATGTCGTTCAACCGGGAGAAGATGTACTCCGAGATCCGGTTGTTGAGCACGCCTTTCCCGTCGATGACGTCATGCTTCTTGTTATTGAAAGCGGTGGCGTCGTCCTTGAAATGCTGGATCAGGGTGCCGGGCTCGGGACCTTCATAGAGGACCTTCGCCTTGCCTTCGTAGATGCGGCGGCGGCGGCTCATGGGTGTATACCGTCGATTGAGGAAATCCATTGGTTGCCAAGGCTCCGTTCGGGTGACGCTCCTCGGCGGGGCGTTGATGACTTCATCACCATTCACAAGACACCCGGTTCCGGACACTAGCCGATCATGCGGTCCGTTACAACGCGGGTCCACAGGGTGGAGGATGCGAACCGGCCGCCCGGGGCAGCGGACGGCGCCCCGCCCCTCTTCCCTTGCGACAGTTTGAACGGGCGGCGGCGCGCCCTGCCCTCTCACAATCGTTGATCTGGCGCGGGGCCCACGATATTCAAGGCGCGCGATTCAATGCGGAGGGCCGGGCGCTCGCGCGTGCGAAGGTGCCGGTCCCCGTGATCAACCTCAGGAAGAGGGCTGCCATGACCACGTTCGACAAGCGCGAAGAAGGTTTCGAGAAGCGTTTCGCGCTCGACGAGGAAACCCGCTTCAAGGCGCTTGCCCGCCGCAACAAGAAGCTGGGCCTGTGGGCGGCCGACAAGCTCGGCCTCGCCGGCGACGCCGCCGCCGACTATGCCAAGCAGGTGATCGAGGCGGACCTCCAGGAGGCCGGCGACGAGGACGTCTTCCGCAAGATCCGCGCGGACTTCGACGCCAAGAAGGTGGATATTTCCGACCACCAGATCCGCCGCACCATGGACGAGCTTCTTGCCCAGGCGGCCGAAGAGGTGAAGTCCCAGGGCTGAAGCGCCCGGCGGCCGATCGGACGGCGGCGCGGCTTCGGCCGCGCCTTTCGTCGTTCCGGAACGCGCGTTTTAGATAAGGGGCAGTGCCGGGACGCCTTCCGGCCAGGCTCAGGTGCCCCTGCGCAGCTCAAGCCATCGACGGATCGCGGCATTTCTGCCGCGCAGCGGCTTCTTCGCACGCGCGATGGCGCAAAGCCCCTTGATGATCGCACGGAAATCGGCTTGGTTACCGATCACGGTCAAGCTAGGGATTCCACGGAGCACCCCGAAGCACGATCGGGCATCTCGTCAGCACAGCCAAAAATGAAAAGGCCGCCCCACAAGGGCGGCCTTTCGCATTTCCGGGCGCGTGCCGGGGGGCAGGCCCCCCGCGGCATCAGCGCGAATAGAACTCGACCACCAGGTTCGGCTCCATCTGCACCGGATAAGGCACCTCGTTCAGCTCCGGCACGCGGGCCAAGGTGGCGGTCATCTTGTGGTGGTCCGCCTCGATGTAGTCCGGCACGTCGCGCTCGGCGAGCTGGATCGCTTCCAGCACCAGGATCATCTGGCGGGAGGCTTCCTTCACCTCGACCACGTCACCCACCTTCACGAGGTAGGACGGGATGTTCACGCGCTTGCCGTTCACCTTCACGTGGCCGTGGGAGACGAACTGGCGGGCGGCGAAGATGGTGGGCACGAACTTGGCGCGGTAGACCACCGCGTCGAGGCGACGCTCCAGCAGGCCGATCAGGTTGGCGCCGGTGTCGCCCTTCATGCGGGCGGCTTCCACATAGGTGGCGTGGAACTGCTTCTCGCCCACGGAACCGTAATAGCCCTTCAGCTTCTGCTTGGCGCGCAGCTGCACGCCGAAGTCGGACAGCTTGCCCTTGCGGCGCTGGCCGTGCTGGCCGGGGCCGTACTCACGGCGGTTCACCGGGCTCTTGGGGCGGCCCCAGATGTTCTCGCCCATACGGCGATCGATCTTGTGCTTGGCCGCAATGCGCTTGCTCATATGACGCGGATCCTTGATGTCGTGTTCAAACTTGGTGTTGCTTAAGGGATCCCGCCCCTCCTCTGCGCCCCGGCCCGCTTCGACTTGCGTCGCGCAGACCGGCTTGCCGACAGGCCCGTCCGGCGCGCTGCCGGTCCGTGCCACGGGTGCGTGAAACGCCAAACGGGCCGATGACGGCCCGCTAGGTGGGCGGTCTCTTAGGGAAAGATGCGCCGAAAGTCAATGTTTGCCGCCTCAGGGGGCGGCGCGACCGCTTCCATTCGGTTCGCTGAAGCGACCCATTCCAAATTTGAGCTTGTGACGCCCCTCGGCCGCGCTAGCGTGCGCCACCCCGATCAAGCAGGAGCGCCGCCGTGAGAATCCTCGTCTTCCAGCACGTGGCCGTCGAGCATCCCGGCAGCTTCCGCGACCTCATGCAGGCGGACGGTATCGTCTGGGATGCCATCGAGCTGGACGAGGGCGCCGCCATCCCACCGTTCGAGGGCTACGACGCCCTCATGGTGTTCGGCGGCCCCATGGACGTGTGGCAGGAGGAGACCCATCCCTGGCTCATCCCCGAAAAGGCGGCCATCCGCGAATGGGTCTCGGCCGGGCGGCCATATCTCGGCGTGTGCCTCGGCCACCAGCTGCTCGCCGAGGCCATGGGCGGCAAGGTCGGGCTGATGGCCAAGCCCGAGGTCGGCATCGAGGAGGTGCGGCTCACCGAGGCCGGGCGCGCCTCGCCTTTGTTCACCGGCTTCCCGCCCGCCTTCCCGACATTGCAGTGGCACGGCGCGGCGGTGCTTGAGCTGCCCGAGGGCGCCCGGATCCTGGCCGAGAACGACCACTGCCCGATCCAGGCGATCCAGTGGGGCGAGAAGGCCTTCGGCATCCAGTACCACGTGGAGCTGACCGAGGCGACGGTGCCGGAATGGGGCGAGATCACCGAATACCGCTGCGCCCTGGAGGCCATCACCGGCCCCGGCGGGCAGCAGGTGCTGGAAGCCGCCAC
>JAFIHR010000384.1 GCA_017849325.1 Xanthobacter autotrophicus
GCAGGGTCGGGTGAGGCGGAAGACGCAGCGGCATGGGGTTTCGGCGCGCAATCGGCGAGGGTCTGGACGGTCCCGGTTTTCGGCGGCGGCGCGCACCTGCCCCTTTGATGGCTGCCGTTGCGGCAGTCGGACTCCCTTTGGCCATCGCCTGCGGTGGCCTGTGTGCCTCAAGCGCGCTGTCACCCGTAGCGGCGGACCCGCGGAAGCCCACCACCTGCGGGCTCGCGGCGCCTTCCGCCGCGCCCCATGGCGCGGCGTCCGGACTGGACGAGGCGGACGGCCTCATCGCGGTCTGGTCGGATGAAGGCAGCCTCCTTTTGTCCGACGGCCAGCGGCTGGTGCCCGACGGCATCGCCTTGCCGAGCCGGCTTCAGCCCTTCCCCGAGCTCGCGCGGGCGGCCGCCGGTGCGGCCGATGGCGTGCTTTCCGGCGGGACGCTCCGCCTTGCCCGGGCGCGCGCCGACCGGCATGGGCGCCGTGCGGGCCGTGCCGTCCTTTTGCGTCCGGATGGGACGGGGGAGGACCTCACCCTTGCTCTGCTCGCAGCCGGCGCGGGCTATGCCCGCTGGGACGGGGCGGATCCCTGCGCCGCCGCATTCCTCGCCGCCGAGGATGAGGCCCGCCGCGCCCGGCGTGGCCTCTGGGCGTTTTCCGCCGCCACCGCCAGGGCCGCTGACCCGGTGGACGTGGGCGCGCGGGTGGGGCTCTTCAGCGTCGTCGAAGGGCAGGTGCGCGCCACCGGCCAGACCCGCGACCGTTTGTTTCTCAATTTCGGCCGGCGCTGGAAGGATGATTTCACCATTGTCCTCGATCGCGGGGAATCTGCCACAATCTTGGGGGATGGCCTCGATCCCGCCATGTTGCCCGGCACCTTAGTGCGCGTGCGGGGGGTGATACGCGCGGACGGCGGGCCTGCCGTCTTTCCCCGCGCGCCGCTGGAGCTGACTGTGGTTGAGCCGATGGGCGTTAACCATTCTGGGGTTAAATCCGGTTGGACGGGCGTCACGCAGGGGCAGGAGCAGACGGAAGGCGAGGCGAGGTGAGCGGCGGTCACGGCAGCCATAAGGCGCGCAGCGCGCAGGCACGGCGCAGGGAGGGCTTCGCCCGCCTGCTGCCCTTTGCGCTGCCCATGGCGCTGCCGTTCCTCCTGACGGCCTGCGCCAGCTTCGACCTCGACCAGGCGAGCGTGCCGCTCAGCACCCCGGCCCCCCCGTCCGATTATGCCGAGATGAGCCCGTCCCAGCGCCGCGAGCACGAGCGCCTGGTGGCGAGCTATGGCGGGGCCTACGACGATCCCGAGCTCAAGGCGCTGATCCAGCAGGCGGTGGAGCGGCTCGTCGCCGCCTCCGAGCGGCCGGACATCAAATATCGCGTCACCATCCTGAATTCGCCGGCCATCAACGCCTTCGCTTTGCCGGACGGCTCGCTCTACGTCACCCGCGGCCTGCTGGCGCTGGCCAATGACGAATCCGAGCTGTCCTCCGTGCTGGCCCACGAGATGGCCCACGTGATAGCCCGCCACGCCGTCATCCGCGAGGATCAGGTGAAGCAGGCGGTGCTGGTGAGCCGGGTGATCTCCGACGTGGTGAACGACCCCGAGCTCGGCGCGCTCGCCATGCAGAAGAGCCAGCGCTCGCTCGCCGGCTTCTCCCGCGGCCAGGAGCTGGAGGCCGACGCCATCGGCGTGGGCATCGCCGCGCGGGCGGGCTTCGATCCGTACGGCGCCTCCCGCTTCCTCGGCGAGATGGGGCGCAACGCCGAGATGAAGGCCTCCGCCATGGGCAGCGGCGGGTCCGCCGGCAGCACCTCGCCCGACATGGACTTCCTCTCCTCGCACCCGGCGACGCCGGAGCGCATCTCCATCGCCATCGCCAATGCGCGGCAATATGCGGTGAAGGACGACGGCGAGCGCGACCGGGCGGCCTATCTCTCCGCCATCGACGGCATGGTGTATGGCGACGACCCGAAGGAAGGCTTCGTGCGGGGGAAGAAGTTCTTCCATCCCAAGCTCGGCTTCACCTTCTCGGCCCCCGACGGCTTCTCGCTGGAGAACACCTCCCAGGCGGTGCTCGGTGCCACCCAGTCGGGCCGCGAGGCGCTGCGGCTCGATGCGGTCCGCGTCTCGGCCGACCAGTCGCTGGGCCAGTATCTCGCCTCGGGCTGGATCGACGGGGTGGAGATCAACACCGTGGAGACCCTCACCATCAACGGTTTCTCCGCCGCCACCGCCATCGCCCGGGGCGACCAGTGGTCGTTCCGCATGTTCGCCATCCGCTTCGGCTCGGACGTCTACCGCCTCATCTTCGCCGCGCGCGAGCTCACGCCGGACATCGACCGGCAGTTCCGCGCCGCCGCCGCCACCTTCCGCAGGGTCTCGTCGACCGAGGCGGAAACCGTGAAGCCGCTGCGGCTGCGGGTGGTGTCGGTCGGTTTCGGCGACACCACGGAAAAGCTCGCCGCGCGCATGCAGGTGCCGGACCGGCAGATGGAGCGCTTCCTGCTGCTCAACGGCCTCGATGCCTCCGCCAAGCTGAAGTATGGCGACAAGGTGAAGATCATCGCCGAATGAGCCGCCGCCCGGCGCGCCCGCGGGGATCGCCGTCATGTGATGTGCGGCAACGGCCGGCACGGACCCCGCGTGATAAGCTTGGCGCCTCCGAGACGGGAGGATGCGATGTATAGAAAGATCCTCATCGCGACCGATGGCTCGCCCTTGTCCGAGATCGGCGTGACGCACGGCATCGACCTGGCCCGCCAGCTCAACGCCGACGCGCTGCTGGTGACCGTCACCGAGCCCTTCCACGTGCTGAGCAGCGACCCCGGCTTCCTGAC
>JAFIHR010000385.1 GCA_017849325.1 Xanthobacter autotrophicus
ATGAGCCCGGACCTGATGGCCGAGTTCGGCATCTCACGCCTCGGCGCGCTGGAAGCCATGTTCACGCTCTATGCGCTGCTAGGCGTGGCCGGCGGTCTCTTCTATGCCCGCATCCCGCGTGCCTCCGCCACCGAAGATAAGCCTGCCGCGGCCCTCGGTCCGTCGCGCGGCATCGTCTACCGGCTTGCGGCGCTGTTCTCCATCGATGCGTTTGCCGGCGGGCTCGCGGTGCAGTCGCTTCTCGCGCTCTGGCTGTTCACGCGCTTCGGCCTGTCGCTCGCCGAAGCCGGCACGTTCTTCTTTATCTCCGGCGTGCTGTCCGCCTTCTCCTTCCCGGTCGCGGCGTGGCTCGCGCGACGCATCGGGCTCGTGAACACCATGGTGTTCACCCACATTCCCTCCAGCCTCTGCCTGATCGGCGCGGCGGTGGTGCCGAGCCTTGAGGTGGCCCTCGTCCTGCTGCTGGTGCGCTCCGCTCTGTCGCAGATGGATGTTCCGACCCGCTCCTCCTATGTGATGGCAGTGGTGACGCCGCCCGAGCGCGCGGCGGCGGCGAGCGTCACCTCGGTGCCGCGCAGCCTTGCCGCGGCCTTGAGCCCGGCCATGGCCGGCGCCCTGTTCGCCGCCGGCCATGAGGCCTGGCCATTCATTCTCTGCGGGGTGCTGAAGATCCTCTATGATTTCGGTCTGCTCTGGGCCTTCCGGCACATCAGGCCGCCGGAAGAGCGGTGACCTCTTGGCCAACCCTTCGGCGCGGGTGTTGACCGCTCCGCCCGGATAATCGAATATCGATATCGAAATTCGATTTCGTATGAGATGGAAGGGTGGATGGAGCATCAGGAGCTTCTGTCCGGCCTCGTTCGCCTGCACATCCTCCATCATGCGGTGGAAGGCGAGGTCTATGGCCAGTGGATGATCGAGGAACTCGCCCGCCACGGCTACCGGCTGAGCCCGGGGACCCTTTACCCGATGCTCCATGCCATGGAGCGCAAAGGTTATCTCGCCGTGCGGGAAGAGCGCCACGGACGTGCCCTCCGCCGGCTCTATTGCGCTACGCCGCTCGGCCGCGAGGCCCTGGAGACGGCGCGGCAGAAGGTGAGCGAGCTCTTCAAGGAAATGCGGCCCAGCCCACCAGCGGGGACCACGAAGCCATGAGCCAGGAAACCTGGGCCGGGAAGCATGAGCGGGGAAACATGAGCCGGGACGACGTCGCCGATGCCGCCATTCCTGCAACTCCGACGCGGGGCACGCCGCTCGAGGTTCTCGTCGCCTTCCTGAAGCTTGGATTCACCTGCTTCGGGGGGCCGATCGCCCATCTCGGCTATTTCCGGGATGAGCTGGTGCTGCGCCGCCGCTGGCTCGATGACGAGGCCTATGCCGATCTCGTGGCCCTGTGCCAGTTCCTGCCTGGCCCCGCCTCCAGCCAGCTGGGCTTCGCGCTGGGACTGATCCGCGGCGGCGGGTTCCTTGGCGGCATCGCCGCATGGGCTGGCTTCACCCTTCCATCGGCCATCGCGCTCGTGGCGGTCGCGCTGGGCGCCGCCGTCCTCGCAGGGCCCGCGGCCGAAGGCATTCTGCACGGGTTGAAGCTCGTCGCCGTCGCCGTGGTGGCCCAGGCGGTCTGGGGCATGGTGCGCACGCTCACCCCCGATCGGCCACGGGCCGGCATCGCCCTCGCATCGGTCGCCCTGGTGGTGTTTGCCGGCGGCGCCTTCGGACAGATCGCGGCTATTGCCGCGGGGGCGCTGGCGGGCCTGGTGCTGTGCCGCGACCAGAGCGCTGGGGGACGTGGCGCGCAGATCCCGTTCCACGCCCCGCCGGTGCCCCTGTCCCGCCGGACGGGGGTGCTGCTACTCGCCGCCTTCGCGGCGCTGCTGGTGGTGCCGCCGATCCTGGCGCCGGCGACCGGATTCCAGGGGCTGGCCCTCTTCGACGCCTTCTACCGCTCGGGCGCCCTGGTGTTCGGCGGCGGCCACGTGGTTCTGCCGCTTCTGCAGGCCGAGGTGGTGGCGCCAGGCTGGGTCTCGCCCGACGACTTCCTCGCCGGCTACGGCCTCGTCCAGGCGGTGCCGGGTCCGCTCTTCACCTTCGCGGCATGGCTCGGCGCCGTGATGCGGCCGGAACCGAACGGCATCGCCGGCGCCGCCATCGCCCTCGTGGCGGTGTTCCTGCCGGGCACCCTGCTGGTGACGGGCATGCTGCCGTTCTGGGACACGTTGCGGCGCAAGACCCTGGCTCAGGCCGCCATGCGCGGCGCGAACGCGGCGGTCGTTGGCATCCTCGGGGCCGCGCTCTACAGCCCCGTCTTCACCGGCGCGGTGTTCGATGCCCCGGATTTCGTGGTGGCGCTGGCGGGCTTCCTGCTGCTCACCGTGTGGCGCGTCCGGCCGCTCGTCGTGGTGCTTCTGCTCGCCGCGGCCGGAGGCCTGCGGCACACCTTGACCTGACGCCGATCCGGGGGATGTCCATGTCACAGGATCCGGTCATCGCGCCTTCGGCCCTGGCGTTTCTCGGCGCCTTCCATCTCCTCGACGTCCGTTCCCCGGACGCGTTTGAAAAGGGCCATGCGCCGGGCGCCATCCGCGTGCCCATCGCGGCGTGGGAGGCGGCGGCACGGGCCGCCGAGACCACCCTCGATACGTCCACCTATTGGGAAGGCGCCATCCGCGGGCTCGGTCTCGATCCGGCGGCTCCGGTGGTGGTGAGCGATGACGGCCGGATGACGGACGCGGCCCGTGTCTGGTTCATCCTGCAATATTTCGGGGTAAAGACCCTGGTCCTGAACGGTGGCTGGCCGACCCTGTCCGGGTTTCCGGATCGCGTCGCCGGCATTCGCCCGGCGGTCCCCACCGCGGCGTTCCGGGCCCATCCCGGCACCGGACCGGTCGGACTCGTCGACCGCACCGAATTGAGGGGCGGGCTGGGCAGGGCCCACATTCTCGATGCCCGGACCTCGGCGGAATTCATCGGCGAGGACCTGCGCCGCAACGCGCGGGGCGGACATCTGCCCGGTGCCCGGCTTCTGCCGCATGCCGACCTCGTCGGTTCGGGCGGTCTGAAGCCGGCCGGCGACCTGCACGCGCTGCTGTCCGCTGCCGGGTTCGGCCCCGGCGACCACATCGTCACCCATTGCGATGGCGGCGGGCGCGCGGCCCTTGCGGCTCTCGCCGCCTTGCGGGCGGGCTATGACGACGTCCAGGTCTACTATTTGAGCTTTGCCGACTGGGCGAAGGACGAGAGTTGCCCGATCGTGCGGGACGAACAAGGACCCGCCTGATGGTGGTTCAGGGAAAACCAATGCGCGCACAGGTGACCTCGTCGGCGCGCACATTGATCCTGCTCAAGGCGGTCCTTTCATGCGCACCTACGATGAGGCATAGTTCGCCGGTGAGGCGATGGGGCATATGATTAGGCTCAGATCCGCAGCGGGGTGGGTGAAAGTGCTGCCAGCGATCCTGGTGGCAATGGCCATGCTGTTCGGACCCATCGCCAGCGCCTATTCCGCGCCATGCCACGACGACGGGGACCCGGCATACGCCGCTGCGGCGGATCATCCGCATCAGGTCGCCTCGCCCGATCCCGCGGATCATCATCCGGACGAGCCGACCCAAACCGCTGACCACGGAAAATGCTGCAGCGTCTCCTGCAGCGTCTATGTGCCCGTGGCAAACGGCGTGGACCTCCACGTTCTGGATCTGGTCTTTGTGCGACAGCCCTTTGATCTCGCCAACCAGGCCGGGGACGGCCTGGCGGTCTTGCCCGGCCTCGATCCCCCTCGTTTCCAGAGCTGATAGCGGTCTCAACGCATTCCAGGCGTGAGGCGGACGTGCGAAGCGGCACCCGTTGAGGGTTCCGACGCGTCGACGCGCCGGAAGATGCCCCGACATCAGCGTCGGCCTTGTGCCGATGGGGAAACGAGGACCTTTCCATGAACGGTCGCGACACGCTTGCCGAGCCTATGGCCGGCACGGCTGCACCTGGGCAATCCGGACTGACTGGCACCGGAGCCCGGCAGCAAACCCGCGATGCCCAGGGGGGCGCCTTCTCCAGCGATCCCGGAACGTTCGCTCGCGATTTTCTGTCTTATGGCAGAGACGCGGCCGAGCGCTGGATCCTGTTCTGGGACACGCTGCGCCAGCGGGCTGACAACATGCTGGCGCACGAGCGCGCCGGAAAGCCGCCGCTGCTCGACTTCGACTACGAGGTCGTGCTCGATGCCCGCCGGTTCGAGCATCCGACAAACTATGCGCTCCTGCGCGTGACCCGCGTCGGGGACGAATGTTTGGAAGACTGCCTGGACGCGGCCAAGCCACCCGTGGTGATCCTCGACCCGCGCGCCGGCCACGGCCCCGGCATCGGCGGCTTCAAGCAGGAATCCGAGGTCGGCATCGCCCTGCACCAAGGTCACCCGGTCTATTTCGTCACCTTCTCTCCCGAGCCTGCCGCAGGGCAGACGCTCGCCGACGTGCTTCACGCGCTGCGGCGGTTCGTCGAGGAGGTGTCACGCCGGCATTCCGGCGCCGCGCCGGTGCTCTATGGAAACTGCCAGGCCGGCTGGGCGGTGACGCTGCTCGCCGCAGACTGCGCCGGGCTGACAGGTCCCGTCGTCCTCAACGGGACCCCTTTGTCCTACTGGGCCGGCGAGAGCGGCATCAACCCCATGCGCATCGCCGCCGGCTTCGAGGGCGGGGCATGGCTGACGCATCTCCTCGCCGACCTCGGGGACGGACGCTTCGACGGCGCCTTCCTGGTGCAGAACTTCGAGGGGCTGAAGCCCGAGGCGGTGTGGGAGAAGTATGCGACCCTCTACGTCCACATGGACACGGAGCGCGAGCGGTTCCTTGCCTTCGAGCGCTGGTGGGGCGGCTATTACTTCCTGAGCCGCGAGGAGATCCTCGCCATCGTGGAGAATTTCTTCGTCGGCAACCGGCTGGAGCAGGGCCGCGTCCAGATCTGCGAAGGGTGCCATGCGGACCTCAGGCGCATCCGAAATCCGCTCGTGATCTTCGCCTCCTACGGCGACAACATCACGCCGCCCCATCAGGCGCTCGGCTGGATACCGGCCGTGTACAAGGATACGGACGACCTGAAGGCGGCGGGCCAGCGCATCGTTTATCTCATCAACCGCCATGTGGGTCACCTCGGCATCTTCGTTTCCGCAAAGGTTGCGCGGCTGGAGCATCGGGCCATCCTCGAGAGCCTGCCGCGGATCGAGACGCTCCCGCCCGGCCTCTACGAGATGAAGATCGACAAT